>NZ_JBSFNS010000046.1:0-65537 GCF_053587275.1 Amycolatopsis sp. NPDC003676 | reverse complement strand
CTCCTTGCGGGAATCAGATTCCGTCAAGGAGCCCTTCACGGACCTCCACAGGAGCCACACCCGCCCATCGCGAAGCTCCCCGGACACGTATCCCACACCCACCGTGGCGTCCGGTGTGCCCAGAGCGATCCGCCGCACCCGGGGGTTACCCCCCGCGCGGGTGAGGGGGACAGCCGCCTCCCGGATCGCGCGGCGGGCTGGCACCCTGGTGCGCATGCCAGCCACCGACGACCGTGCCCCGGCCGCCGTTCGCGTTCGCCGACCCTGGTCGACGTCCGGCTGGCTGCTGCTCGTCCTGCTCGTGGTGTTCGGGTTCGGCCTGATCGCCTCGCGGCCCGCGTCCCCGCCCGACCAGGGCCCGCCGACCGGCGGCGTGCTCGCGGCGCGCAACGCGGTCGAAGCGCTCGCCCACCCCGACGGCCAGGCCACCGCGCTGGCGCTCCTGCCCAAGGACTTCACCGCGGTCACCGGCGTGAAGCCCGGCCCGCTCCCCGCCCGCGACGGCACCGTCCGCGCGGCGCACCTCGACGGCGGCTGCTCGGCACCGTGGGGCGACGACAACACGAAGTGGGACTTCTCCGTCCCGTGCAAGGCGCACGACCTCGGCTACGACCTGCTCCGCTACGCCAACGACAAGGGCCACCCGCTCGACCAGTCCGCCCGGGCGTCGCTCGACGACCGGCTCGAGCAGGACATGCACCGCACCTGCGAGCTGAACCCGATGAACTCCGAGCGCACCTGCCAGCTGGTCGCGTCGGTGTTCACCAGCGGGCTGGTGGTCAACTCGTGGCATCAGCGCTGGGGCCCGCCGGTCGGCGACCCGATCGGCCCGATGGTCGCCGGCGTGCTGGTGATCGGCTGCCTGCTCGTGATGCGCCTGCGCGGCTGGCACACCGCCCGCCGCACCACCCCGCGTCCGCGCCTGCCCCGCGGTGTCCCCCGGCCGTGGGCGGTGCTCGGCATCGCCGGCGCGGTGCTGCTGATGGTCGGCGAATCGGCGACCGCGCTGGCCGATTGGGCGGGAGCGCCGGAAACCACCTGGTGGCCGCTGACCTGGCTCGCGCAGCTGACCCCGCTGCTCTTCTTCGCGGGCGGGCTCGCCAACGCGGCGGGCTGGCGGGCCGAACGCGACCGCGGCTACCGGCATTACCTGGCCGAACGGTCCAGCCCGCTGCTGCGCCCGGCGTTGATCTTCGCCGTGGTCGCCCTGATCGTGCCGCTCGCGCTGGAGCTGCTGGGCATCCCCGCCGGAACCAACGCCACGGTCATGCGGATCGCGCTGCACCCGTTGTGGCTGCTCGGTGTCTACCTGCTGACCGTCGTCGGCGCGCCGATGCTGCTCGCGCTCTACCGCCTTACGCGGCTGTGGTCGGTCGCAGCGCTGACCGCTGTCGTCGTAGCCGGAGAACTCGCCGCCAGCTGGACGGACGTCTCCTGGCCGCGCTACGCCGCCACGCTCGCCTTGGCGCTCCTCGCGCAACAGGTGGCGTTCGCGTACGCGGAGGGCGTCCGGCTTCGCCGCGCGGTGCTCGGCGTAGCGGCCGTAAGCGGCGTCGCGGCTCTCGCGGTCGCAGTGTTCGCCTTCGACGCTTCGCCGGTACTGCTCGGCAACCCGGGCGCGCCCGCCGCGTTGTCCGCGCGGCCGTGGACCGTGCTGCTGCTGGGCGTCTCGCAACTCGGCCTCCTCGGGCTCCTCGCGACACCGCTGCGGCGCTGGGCCGCACGCGACCGCGTCACCCGCACCGCCGCGCTCATGCTGCGCGCCCCGATGAGCCTGTATCTGGCCTTCCTCGCCGCGATGCTGCTGCTCGTCGCCGTGGTCTACCTGCCAGGACCGATCGCGAACGGCCTGAGCTGGCTGCTGCGTCCGCGCATGCTCGCCGCAGTGGCGCTGCTGCTCGTGCCCGCGGCGCTGGTCTTCTGGTGGTTCGAGCGGCATCCGGGCAAGGCCAGCACGGAAGCACCAGTCGCGCCCCTTCCGTACACCCCGACCGGCCGCCGTCCGGTGCTGCTCACTCGCGCGGCCGCCGCGCTGGGCATCGGCTACGCGACGCTCGGCGTGTTCGGTCTCGCGCTGGCCCGGTTCGGCGCTGAAGCCGCGGACGCCGACGTGCTCGGCTTGCGGCTCGACCCGGTCCAGAGCCTCGTGCATCTGCTCCTCGGCGTCCTGCTGCTGCACGCGGTGCGAACCGGCGCAGCGGCGACCTCGGCCGCGACGTGGTTCGCCGCCGCCTTGACCTGTGTGCCGTCGCTCGTCGCCGCCGCGGGCGGCGAGACGCACGGCTCGGCAGTCGTCGTCCTGCACATCCTCACCGCGATATTCGCGCTGGTCGGAGCGGGTACGTGCATGATGCCGGCGAGAAGGCCAGCAGCCGCCGCGCCCTGACCCGCGACACGCATACCGCCAGCCGGGCGAAAATGCTTCGGATACCGGACCATGGGTGGTGCACACCACACCGCCCGGGGGAGGTGCGAATCCTTCGCAACCCCCGCCCGGCACCATGCGTCTTCAGAAGCGGACGACCAGAACGACGAGAAGGAGCCGACCGCGTGGACTACCCGCCTCGGAACGGGCAAGGCGATCGCCGCCCCGCCCGCTCGTGGCAGGACCAGCCCGGCCGGGGACCGGCGCGGCGGCCCGGGCCACCGGCCCGCTCGCGACGCGAACCGCAGGGTCCGTCTCGTCGTCCAGGACCGCCGCCGCGCCGTCCGTCCGGCCGGTCCCGCCGCGGCGGGATGCGCGGCGCGAAAATCGCTCTCGCCGTGGTGTCGCTGCTGGTCATGGGGCTCACCGGATACGCGTGGGCGTCGCTGCAGGGGCTGGTCAACGGGCTGAGCTACTCCGACGTGATCGGCGACGGCGCGGGCGGCGACAAGCCGGCCGACGGCGCGCGCGACATCCTCCTGGTCGGCCTCGACAGCCGCACCGACGCCCAGGGCAACCCGCTGTCGCCGGAACTGCTCGCCCAGCTGCGCGCGGGCGAATCGGACGGCGAACTGAACACCGACACGCTGATCCTCGTGCACATCCCGAACGACGGCAGCAAGGCCGTCGCGCTGTCGCTGCCGCGCGACTCGTACGTGGACATCCCCGGCTACGGCAAGCACAAGATCAACTCGGCGTATGCCAGGGCGATGCTGCAGGCCCGCAAGGACCTGCAGGCGCAAGGCGTCACCGATCCGAAGGAACTCGACGTCAAGGCCAACCAGGCCGGGGCGAAGCTGCTGATCGCGACGATCCAGGAGCTGACCGGGTCCACGATCGACAACTACGCGGCGATCAACCTGCTCGGCTTCAGCGACATCACGAAGGCGGTCGGCGGCGTCGACGTGTGCCTGAAGAACAATGTCGACGACGACTACTCCGGCGCGAACTTCACCAAGGGCCAGCACACCATCGCCGGCGTGGAAGCGCTGGAGTTCGTCCGGCAGCGGCACGGGCTGCCGCGCGGCGACCTCGACCGGGTGGTGCGCCAGCAGGTGTTCATGGCGGGCATGGCGCGCAAGATCCTGTCCGCGGGAACGCTGACCGACCCGTCCAAGCTCAACGCGCTGGTCGACGCGATCAAGAAGTCCGTGGTGCTGAACCAGAACTGGGACATCTTCAGCTTCGCCCAGCAGATGAAGGGACTCACTGGCGGGCAGCTCGAGTTCCGCACCATCCCGGTCGACAACGTCGAGTACCGCACCCCGAACGACGGCGTCGCGGTCAAGGTCGACCCGGCGAAGGTGAAGGCGTTCGTGCAGGGGCTCGCCGGCCCGCAGGCCGGAGCCGACGGCGCGCCGGCACAACAGCAGCAGAAGCCGGACGAGTCGCATAAGGACACGACGGTCGACGTGCGCAACGCCTCGGATCGCACTGGTCTCGCGGCGACCGTGTCGAAGCAACTGGTGGACAAGGGCTTCACCGCCGGCGACACGGACAACGCCTCCTCGCGGAAGACGACTGTGATCTGGGTCCCCAGCGGCGGCGAGGCAGCCGGGCAGGCGGTCGCCGACGCGCTCGGGACCAAGGCGACGGTGCAGGAAGACAAGAGCGTGCCCAAGGGCCACGTGAAGGTGTTCCTCGGTTCGGACTACCAGCCTTCCGCCGGCGCTTCGAGCGGAACCGGTGCGGCGCAAGCACCTCCGGCGCAGCAGCAGGCCGCGCCCCCGGCCACCCCCTCGGGTCCGGGAAGCGACGACCAGCCGATCACCGCTGACGGCGTGCCCTGCGTCAACTGACGCGTTGCTCCATTCGGGGCAAGTAGAAAATATTCCGGAAACCCGCGTAATGAGCGGCCGCTTCGGCACTTTCACCATCGGGACGCAAGCCCGCGTCCGCGAAGTTGGTTGAGGGGCAGGGGCCGTGATCGACGCTGAGCACTACCAGCGGGTGCTGGGAGACGAGCTGCGCAAGCTCAGGCGTGGCCGGGGATGGACGCGCAAAGAGCTGAACGCGCATCTGCAGAGCGAAATCTCGCTGCAGACACTGGCGACGTACGAACTGGGCACCCGGCAGTGTTCCGTGGTGCGCCTGGTCGAACTGTGCGTGGCGATGGACGAGCTTCCGCAGGATTTGCTGGCGAAGGTGCACAGCCGGGTCTTCACCGAGGAACCGGGCCGGGTCCGCGTTGACCTGCGCCGCGTCGTCGCGGAGGCCGGTCCGGAGCTGACTCCGCTGCGGCGCTGGGCCGAAGGACGGTTGCGGCAGAACGGAGTCGCGATGCCGGGCTCGCCCGCGCGCGCGAGTGCCGCCGCCCGGCCGCCTGTCGCGGTACCCGGATCCTCAAGCACGCCAAGCCCTTCCGCTCCCGCGGCTTCGGGGCAGCCCGCTTCGGCGAGCTCGTCGACCGACGAGGTTTCGTTCGACTTCGCCGCACTGGAGCGGATGGCCGAACTCTGCGGCCTTCCGACGGCTGAGCTGGTTTCGCACCTGCGCAAGCTCGCTCCTGCCTGACCACAGACCACGAGGGGGACCCTTCGCGACTCCTCCCCTGCCGCGAAAGTCCCCCTCGTTCTGCTCAACCTCCGCGCGACTCGGTCCGCGCAGGTCCTTTCCCGCTCAACGACAACGCTGTCTTTCCCGCGTCCACTGTGGAGCGACCGCTCCCTGCTCGATGCTGCCCCCAGTACTACGAGGGGAACTTTCGCGACTCCTCCCCTGCCGCGAAGGTTCCCCTCGTACCCGGCACGTCCACTGTGGACTGCCGAAGAGACCACGAGGGGGACCCTCGCGACGCCATCCCCCGTCGCGAAAGTCCCCCTCGTGCCAGATCACCCGAGCAGTTCGTAGTCCTCCCGCCGCACCGTCCGGGTGTCCAGCCAGTACCGCCAGGTGAATCCCGGCCACAGCGTCCGGTTCACGCCCTTCGCGTCCAGGTACCAGCTCTTGCAGCCGCCCTGGGTCCAGATCCCCTTGTCGAGTTTCCGTTGCATCTCGGCGTTGAACCGCTCCTGCACCTCCTCGCGCGGGTCCAGCGCCCGGTCGCCCGCGAGCCGCAACGCCTGCGCGATATAGGAAATCTGCGCCTCGATCATGAAGACCACCGAGTTGTGGCCGAGCCCGGTGTTCGGGCCGAGCAGGAAGAACAGGTTCGGGAAGCCGTTGACGGTGATCCCGAGGTGCGTCCGCATCCCCTCGCTCGCCCACTCCTTCGCGAGATTCCGTCCGTCGCGGCCGACGATCTCCAGGCTGTCGAACGCGTCGGTCACGTGGAACCCGGTGCCGTAGACGATCGCGTCCACCTCGTGCTCGACGCCCGCGTTGTCGACGACGCTGTGCTCGCGCACCTCGGCCACGCCGTCGGTGACCACGTCGACGTTGTCGCGGGCCAGCGCCGGGTAGTAGTCGTTCGAGATGAGCACGCGCTTGCAGCCCATGGTGTAGTCCGGGGTCAGCTTGGCGCGCAGCTCCGGATCCGAGACCGCGCGGTCGATGTTGCTCTTCGCGAGCCGCTGCCCGATCTTCATGATCCACGGCTGGCCGTTGAAGCCGATCGCGCGCGCTTCCAGCGTCCAGTAAAGGAAATTCCGGTACAGCCGCTGCACCGGCGGCACCGCGCGGAACAGCCCGCGCAGCCAGCCCGGCATGTCGCGGTCGGCCTTCGGCATCACCCACGGCGGCGTGCGCTGGAACAGCGTCAGCTCGGCGACTTCCGGCGCGATCTTCGGCACGAACTGGACCGCGCTGGCCCCGGTGCCGACCACCGCGACGCGTTTGCCGGCGAAGTCGAAGTCGTGCTCCCACTCGGCGGAGTGGAACGCGCGGCCCTTGAACCGTTCGATGCCCGGCAGGTCCGGGATCATCGGCCGGTGCAGCGCGCCGACGCCCGCGACGAGCGCCGGAGCCACGAACTCGTCGCCGCCGCGGGTGCTGACGTGCCAGCGGTTCTCCTCGGCGTCCCAGCGCGCGCCGGTCATCTCCTGGCCGAAGCGGATGAAGCGGCGCAGGTCGTACTTGTCGGCGACGCCGCGCATGTACTCGTAGATCTCCGGCTGCGGCGAGTACGCGCGCGACCAGCCGGGGTTCTGCTCGAAGGAGAAGGAGTACATGTGCGACGGGATGTCGCACGCGCAACCGGGGTAGCTGTTGTCCCGCCAGGTCCCGCCGACGTCCTCGGCCTTCTCGAGAACCACGAAGTCGTCGCGGCCGTCCTTGCGCAGCTGAATCGCCATGCCGAGCCCGGAGAACCCGGTGCCGACCACGATCACGCCGGTCTCGGTGCGGTTGCCCATGCGTCCTCCCGTTAACTGTTACCCGAAGTCCAGCTTACTCGGAGTAGGTTACTGGCGGTAGAGTGTGCGCCATGACCACCGCCAAGCGCAAGCGCATGCCCCGAGCCGAGCGGGAACGGCAGATGATCGAGGTCGCCGAGCAGGTCTTCGGCGAGCGCGGCTACGCCATGGCGTCGATGGACGAGATCGCGGAACTGGTCGGCGTGTCCAAGCCGATGCTGTACGAGTACTTCAACTCGAAAGAGGGCCTGCTGCTGGCCTGCATTCGGCAATCGCGGGCGGCGCTGCAGGAGGCCACCGAGCAGTCGATCGTCGGCGCGGACTCCGCGCAGGAGGCGCTGCGGCGCGGCTTGCTGGCGTTCTTCGTCTTCATCCGCGAGCGCCGCCAGGCCTGGTCGCTGCTGCGCCACGAGATGGCCCTGATCGGCACCCCCGCCGCGGACGAGATCGAGGAAACCCGCCGCCAGCAGACCGATCTGATCACCGCGTTGATGAGCGGCTACTTCGACAGCGAGGACACCCTGCGCGCCGAAGCCTCGGCCGAGTTCGTGGTCGGAGCCTGCGAGCGGCTGGCGATCTGGTGCGAGCGCTTCCCGGAGGTGACCCCGGAGAAGGCGACCGAGTACGCGATGGATCTGCTGTGGGCCGGGTTGTCACAGCGTGCGATCTGACGTGCACGTGAAGATGACCGTGCATTAGGCCATTCGGTCGTCACTCAGCGCACATCTCGTCCCGTTACTTGTGACACAGAGTTTTCTTGCGGTATCGATGACACGGTAGAAAGACACACTGAGTGTCGCGCCAGCGGCCGGCAAGCAGGAATCGCGTCATGAGTTTGCGGTGGCCGGGTCTCGACCTGTGACGCATGCTGATGACGAGAGGGGTGAGGCAGTGGTGGAAACGATCACGGCGACTTACAAGCACGACAACGACGACTGGACGATCACCGTGAGCGGCCGCGGCAAGGAGCTGACCGGCAAGGCGCCGGGCATCATCGCCGCCCGCGACCGGGCCGACCAGCTCGTGGAGAAGCTCGCCCCGAACGAGCGTCCCACGGTCGTGCACCTGCTGAACGGCAACGCACTGGAGTTCACCAGCGCGTACATGGCCGCCCGCCTGACGCTGCCGGAGATCGAGCCGCTGGAAATCCCGCCGTCCGGCGGAGCGAAGGCTGCCGCCGCGGATTCCGGCAAGGCTGAGGCTCCTGCCTCGACCACGGCTGCCGCCTCGGCTGCTGCTCCCGCTGCCGCTGCGAAGCCTGCTGCGGAGAAGGCTCCCGAGCAGCCCGCCAAACCGGCGCTGCCGCCGAGCAAGCAGCTCCCCAAAGAGGTCGAAGACCGCAAGCCCGACGAAGCGAGCCGCCCCGGTGTGACAGCCGGCGCGTCGGCCACTCCGCCGGTCGCGCGCGCCTGACCTGCACTGTTTCTTTCGCCCGTTTTCCCGGGCTTCTTTGGCGTGCGCTGACCGGCTCGCCTTACGAAGCTGGGCTTTTGCGGTCTGTCTCCGTCGAGGTAGGCGCTTTTGCGCTGGCCTATGCCCGCTTCGCGCCTGAAGCCTGGCCGTCTGCGGCCGGTGCTCACGGGCTCTACGACACCCTGAGACAGTCTCGGCATCCCAGGCGCTGTCTAGCCCGCAAAACGCTCGGCTATGCCCAATACAGCGGGATAAAAACCAATGCGTCACCCAGGCGGGGTAGCCCAATACGGCGAACGTGCTCCGCCAAACCGACCCAGCCGGGCGACCGCCGAATGAGTGACCCCAGGTTCAGTGGCACTTCTCACGAAGTTAACCCGCCGTGACGATCAAGGCTGTCGATCCGCCATCCAGGGATGAAACAGCCAGTATTCGGCAGATCACCCGCCGCCGAGCAGTCCCGCCCGAGAGGCGACGCCGGGTAACCGCTGGAGCTGTCTTGAGCCGCGCGGTGCGAACGCGCCAGCGCACGCCACGCCGCGCCCCCTGGAAGGTCCCAGCAAGTCGCTCAGGTCGCGGAGAGCCGCTCAGGCAGCCCGGAACCGGATGCCCAACGCATGCCCGGCCCCGTTTGCCCTCGAACCCGCGAGGCCCCGGAGTCAGCGCGGGAGGAGAAGCGTCAGCGGAACAGCTTCCGCACCAGCAGCACCGCAACCAGCACGCCAGCCCCGATCAGCGGGTACTTGACCTTCGGGTTGTCGAGCTTCGCGCGCACGCCGTCCTTCGCCTGTTCGGCGAGCTTCTGCGGATTGGCCTTCGTGCCCAGCTGGTCGAGGGTCGCCGCCAAAGCGGTCCTCGCCTGCTCGATCTCACGCTCGATGGTCTCGGGGTCGCGAGCCACGTGCCCTCCTCGCCGCAGTCGGACTGTAGGCGGTCCACGGTAGAGGACAACCCCCGTGCGACGGCGACTGGCCACGCCGAGCCGACCCGAACGTGGCGCGCGCTACGATCACACCTGGTTCCTGGGGGCCGTAGCCCAATTGGCAGAGGCACACGGTTTAGGTCCGTGCCAGTGAGAGTTCGAGTCTCTCCGGCCCCACTCGGATGCGACACAGTTCAGCGGGCCCGCAGCGGTTTCCCTGCGGGAAAGCGACGGATTCTCAGCGCCGCCATGCCTCGACGATCTCCTCGGGACCGAACGACGCGGCCAGCGGCAGTCCGTCTTCGATGCCGTTGCGGGACACCGCGATCAAGGGCGTCGTGTGATCGCGGCCGGGGATCGACATGGATCCGGCGAGCAAGCTTTCCCACTCGCGTTTGCCGAAGAGTTCGGTCTCCAGCCACTTGATGGAGCCGGTGAACGCGACGCGAGTCGCCGCGGGCCGGTCCCGGTCGGCGCCGACCAGGTCGATTTCCGGGTTGTTCTGCCGGTTCCACCAGCCGCCTACGACGTCCGCGCCGGGCAGCCGGTCGTCGGGCAGGAGCCGCTCAAGGGCCGTCCGGACGACCGGCTCGACAGCACGGCCGCGCCAGGATGGCCAAGACCCTTCGATGCGCGATGCGACCAAGTCGCCGCGGCCGCGTTCGACCTCGGCAAGGCCGCGCTGCAGGAACGCCAGCCAAAACCGCAAGTACGGATCCTCGATCCGATAACGCTTGTTCTTGGTGTCCGGACGAGTGGACAGCGGAGTGTCGACGGCGACGATGCGCTTGGCCGTCAGGGTGTTCAGGATCGGGGCGAGCGTGCCGGAAGGGATCGGGTTGCCGGCGCCGATTCGATTGGCGATCGTTCCGAAGGTGCGTTCGCCCGTACCGATCGCCTCCAGGGCCGAGCGGCTGTGCGACGGTTCGGGAACCTCGCCGAGCAAGGACAGTTCTCCCGCCATCAGCAACGGGGAAAGCGGGTCCGAGAGCTGGTCGCGCACAAACGCGGTACGGCTGGTGCCCGGTTTCCAGCGCTGGACGATCTCCGGGAAACCGCCGGTGATCAGAAACGCGTCGATGGCCTCCGCCGGCTCGAGTGCGGTCATCCGCTGGACGTCGGCCGGGTCGAGGGGGCGCACGAGCATGCGGGCAGCGCGTCCGTGGAAGGGACGGCCGTACTCCTGGAGGGACTCCATCATCGACAGGTCGCTTCCGACCAGCAAGAGCAGCACCGGTTTGGCCGACAGGTACCGATCCCAGACAGTCTGGAGCGCGCCTTCGAACTCGCGGTCCTGCTCGACCAGCCACGGCACCTCGTCCAGGACGACGATGCTGGGAGTGTCCTCGGGCACCGCGACGGCCAGTGCGCGCAGGGCTTGGTTCCAATCAGTGCCAAGCGCCCCGGCGACCAGATCCGCGCCGGGCAGGGCGCTCTGGGCGATCGCGGCGGCGAAATCGGCTCGTTCCGCGGCCGGATTGCGGCCGCGGGAGGCCTGGAAGATCAGATACGGCACCCCGGAGCGGTCGCAGAACTCCTGGACGAGCCGGGATTTGCCCACCCGCCGACGGCCGGTGACGATCACGGCCTGCCCGGGGGTGGTCGCGGCGGCGTCCCTGACCAGGCGGAGCTGCCGCTCAAGCAGCGCGAGATCGTTCGTGCGCCCCTGAAACGCCACCATAAGCTCGACCTCATCTAAGTATGATCGGATCTTACTTAGATCGAATCATACTTAGGATGAGACTTAGGAGCGATATCAACCGCACGCGACGCCGCCGCCGCGCGACGCGGTCGCACGCGAAGCCAGCTGCTCCCGCGCCCGAGTCAACGCCTCAATGCGCTCATCCAGCACCGCCAACCGACGGTCCACCAAAGCGATGGCGCTCGACGACAGACGGCGCGAAGGCAGGTCTCCCTGCAGACACGAGCCCAGCGGGCGGATGTCTTCCATGGTGAGCCCCGAGTCGAGCAGGTAGCGGATGTTCGCCACCCGCTCGATCGCGGACTCCTCGTACTGCCGGTACCCGTTGTGGGAGCGGGCGGCGGTCAGCAACCCCTGCTCCTCGTAGAACCGCAATGCCCTGGTGGTGACTCCGGTGGCCTTCGCCAGCTCTCCGATCCGCACCGACCCGAGCGTACGCCGCTAAGCGATCACTGCGCCGCCGTCGACGGGCAGGACCACGCCGGTCAGGTATTCGGCGGCGGGGCTGGCCAGTTGGATGATCCAGTGGGCGACTTCTTCCGGCTGGGCCAGGCGTCGCAAGGGCACCATTTCCCGCAGGGAGGCGTGTTGTGCTTGAGCCTGCTCGGCGGTGAGGCCTTCGCGAGCGTAGATCTCGGTGGCGACCGGGCCGGGTGCGACTGCGGTGACGCGGATGCCTTGTGGGGCGAGTTGTACTGCCCAGCTTCGGGTCAGCGACTCGAGGGCGGCCTTCGTCGCTGCGTAGAACTCCCGGCCTGCCATCGGCCAGCCTCGTTGGCCGATCGCGGTGGTCACGTTGACGACGACACCATCGCGCAGGTGCGGCAACGCGGCTTGCACTAGGTAGACCGGCGCGAGCAGGTTTGTCGCGACTACTCCGTCGAACGCGCCGGGTTTGATCTCGCCCAGCGCGGCCGGGTCGACGATCCCGGCGTTGTTCACCAGTACGTCGAGCCGGCCGAATTCGGCAAGTGCCGCAGAGACAATCTCCTCTGCGGCACCCGGCGAAGTGATGTCGGCGGCGAACGGGCGGATCCGCGCGGAACCTTCCGCGGTTTCGGCGAGGCGCGCGGCGGTCCGGCCGACGACGAGGACGTTCGCGCCCTGCCTGGCGAACTCGCGTGCGGTGACCTGTCCGATGCCCGTTCCGCCGCCGGTGACGATCACGGCTTTGCCTTCAAACTGTCCTTCACTCATGACAATCGACGCTAAACATTGCCGTATGCGTGAAGGTCAAGCCGCTCAGCGCACGCGGTGGTAAACCAGGGCCACTTCGCCGAGATCGCCGGTCTCCTGGTGCGCGACTGTCCACTTAGTACCCGGAAGGCCGTCGTCGAACAGGCGCGGACCGCCGCCGGCGATTTGCGGGCAGATGGTCAGGTACAGCGTGTCGATGAGGTCCTCGGCCAGCAGCGCCTTGATCACGCTGACGCTGCTGTTGACCAGGATGTCGCCCTCGCCGTCGGCCTTGAGCTGGGCGACGACCTCGGCGGCGGGCGCGTTCACGACGCGCGTGCGCTCCCATGGCGATTCGGTGAGCGTGCTCGACAGGACGACCTTTTCCGTGTCCACCAACCACTTCGCGTAACCGCGATCGCGCGGGTCGGCGTTTTCGTCGGCGGCGACGGTCGGCCAGAAGCCGAGGAAGCCTTCCGCGTTGCGGCGGCCGAGCAGGGCGGTCGTCGCGTTCTCCCAGATGCGGGTCATCTGGTTGCGGGCGGTTTCCGTGGTGACGTAAGGGATGATCGCGCTCATGTCGCCAGGGCCTTCCGGGCCGTGGTAGCGGCCGTCGAGGGTCAGGGCGAGGTTGGCGGTGACACGACGCTCGGTCATGACTGGGTTTCCTTTCGGGTGATGACTTCGGTGAGGTGGTCGAGGACCTGTCCCCAGCCGGTTTCGATTCCGGCGATGGCGGACACGGCCTCGACGGTTGTCGCACTGATTTCCAGACCCAGCCGCAGCCGGGTGCCGCCGTTCGCCGCGGCGGCGAGGGCGAGGTCGTAGTGGCCGCTGAACGCGACGGCTCCCGCCGCGTCCAGCACCGACAGGTCGAACCCGAGCCGCTCGGTTTCGCGAGCGGTCCGGACCTGCCCTTCCGAGCGGTAGGTGCCTTCGGCGTCGCGGTAGGCGAGAACGACGCGCCCACCCGGCTCCGGTTCGAGGACACACTCGGTGACAGTCAGGGACGGCGGGACCCACCACGACGCCAGCAGCCCGGCGTCCGTCCAGTACCGCCAAACCGTTTCCGGCGGCACCGGCAGCACGCGCTCGAAGGAGAACGCGCGACCGTCGGCCCAGCGATCCCGGTCCGCGGCGGCGGTGTCGGCTTCGATCGCCGCGCGGTAACGGTCGAGCACGTCGCGCTCTCCCGCGTGCGCCTCGATCGTCGCGGCCAGCTTCTGGAGCTGGTCCGCGAATTCCCGCAGCGGAGCCGCTTCGGCCGCGTAGACCCGGCGCTGCCCGAGCGGAGCCATGGTGACCAGGCCGGCGCGGGCGAGGGTCTGCAGGTGCTTGGTCGTCTGCGGCTGCCGCAACCCGGTCAGCTCGGCCAGTTCGCCGACCGACCGCGGCCGTTCAGCGAGGAGCCCGACCAGCTGCCACCTGGTGGTGTCTGCGAGTGCTGCGGCGATCCCGTCCATGCACAGAAGTATTCACCAGATCGAATATTCGTGTCAAGGAATTCTTTTAGCCGGGCAGCAGCCGGGCCGCGAGGTTGCGGACCGCCAAGCCCCGTTTTGTGCGCGGGACCAGCATCGATGCCGCCGTCCAGACCCCGCGCTGCTTGGGCTTCACGCGCGCTCGATGGGTCGTCTCGTAGTGCGCGAACGCCTCGGCGTGTCCACCGTCAGCGAGCGCCGTGGCCAAGGTGTGCGCCCCGACGATCGCGAGGCTCGAACCGTCGCCGAGCAGCGAGACGCACGACGCGGCATCGCCGACCAGCGCGACCCGGCCGTGCGACCAGCGAGGCGGATCGACCACCGCAACCGCGTCGAAGAAGACGTCATCCGCTGCTTCGAAACGGGCCAGCAACTCCGGGACCCGCCAGCCGAGACCCCGGTAGGCGGTGGACACGATTTCCTTGCCCTGTCCGGGATTCGGCGCGCGGAAGATGAACGCGACGCCGGAATTTCCCCGCACCGGATGGATCGCCACGAGCCGGCCTGGGGTGTTCAGCAGAACCACGTCCTCCGGGTAGTCGGACGGCTCGCCGAGCGACACCGTCCCGACATACAGCCCGGCATGTCGGACGAACTTCTCCTCGGCGCCGAACACAAGCCGCCGCACTGCCGAATGCACGCCGTCCGCGCCGATCACCAGGTCGAACCGGCGCGGAGCAGCGTGCTCGAAGGTGACGTCAACCCCGCCGTCGTCCTGCTGCAACGCGGTGATGGTGTCGTCGAAGAGAATCTCCGCGTCGTCGCGCGCCGATTCGTACAGCGCGGTGGCGAGATCCGCGCGCGGGACCTCGATCTCCTTGCGCACGGCCATCCGCACCGTGGTCACCGAACGCCCGCGCGCGTTGAGCACTCGCAGCCGCTTCGCGTGCGTCGCGACCTCGCGCAACCGCGGCACAACGCCCATCGCGTCGGCCACCTCCATCGCGCCTGCGCGGACGTCCACCGGGTTGCCGCTGCTGCGCTGGCCAGCCGCCCGCTCTACGACAGTCGGCCGGAAACCGTTGCGCGCCAGCCAGAACGCGAGGGTCGAGCCAGCGATCCCGGCACCGCACACGAGGACGTCACGAGTCATGCCCTCCAAGATATCCGCACTCAGTGCAATCCTGCAATGAGTGCAGATTTGCATCCAGTGTCGTAAGCTGCCGAAGTGTCTCTCCGTGATCGCAAGCGCGCCCGCACCCGCCAAGCCCTGATCGACGCGGCGACGGACCTCTTCGAGCGCAACGGCTACGACGAGACGACCATCGCCGACATCGCCGCAGCCGCCGACATCGGCACGCGCACGTTCTTCAGCTACTTCGCCAGCAAGGAAGAACTGGTGTTCCCGGACGCCGAAAGCCGCGTGCAGGCGTTGCTCGAAGCCCTCGCCAACCGCGCCCCGGACGACCGGCCGATCGACCTGCTAGTCCGGGTCCTTGCCGACGGCGGCAAGGTCAGCGACGACATCATCGGCAAGCTGACCCCGTTGCGGATGCGGCTGCTCCAGACCGTGCCCGCCGTCCAAGGCCGGGCCCTGCAGATCCAGTTCGACGCCGAGCGCCGGATCGCCGAAATCCTCGCCGAAGCCTTTCCCGACGAGCTCGACGACCTCACCGCCCGCACGTTGACCGGTGCGTTCGCCGGCGCGGTGCGCGGAGCGTCGCAAGCCATGCTCGCCCGCACCGACGAACTGACCGCGGAACAGCGAACCCAAGCGACCCGGCAGGCCATCGTGAAGACGCTCGGACCGTTGCTCAACCGCGACTGACGTGCTCCGCGCACAGGCACGCCACCGCGGTGTCGATCCACTCGCGTCCCTCCCACTCCGGATGCCGCTTGATCAGTTCCTCCCGTACCTCCGCGATCACGGTCTCCTCGGCCATCGCTGAATCGCGGCGACGCCAAGTCTCGTCGCGGAGCAGTTCAAGGTAGGCGCGCAGGTCGTCGAGCAGCTCCGGACCGCTGATGTCGCCGTGGCCGGGGACGACGATTTCCGGCCGCTGCTCGGAAAGTTTCCGCATGACCTCGATCCAGCGGATGCCGGACACGTCGGTGTCGTGCGGCGGGAACCACGGGAAGATCGCGAACTGGCCGGTCTCGGCGAGGTCGCCGGTGAACAGGACGCCCGCGTCCGGGACCGTCACGACCTGGTCGCCCTTGCTGTGCGCGCGGCCGGTGGCACGCAGCTGCACCACGCGCCCGCCGAGGTCGAGGTCATGCGAAGAGTCGTAGACGACGTCCGGGGCCGGCAGCTCGACGCCCTCCAGCTGCCGCGCGACCGGCTCTCCTAGGCCGGTGAACATCTGCAGGTAGCCGGGTCCTTTCGTAGCGAGGTCAGTCGCCTGCGCGCGGTTGACCAGGTAGGTCGCGGCCCCGGCGAAGGTCTGCGCGCCGAACGCGTGCTCGGGGTGGAAATGCGTGGTGGTGAGGTAAATCCGGCGGCCGCGCGCGTACTCGGTCGCGAATTTCAGCACGGTTTCCGCGTTGCGCGGCCCCATGCCGGTCTCGACGACGAGCACGGAATGCGTCCCGCCGACGACCCCGACGTTCGGCACCAGCTGCACGCCCTGGTTCGGGACCACGACCAGGTCGCGGGCGAGTTCGCGCACCTGCGAGATCCGCACGACGGGATCGGGATACGGATAGTCGGCCATCGCCGGATGCTCCTTGAGAAAATGTGGGATCAGTGACCCTTCCAGTCCAGCGCCGCGCCCGCGCTGCGTCCAAGACCGATCCGCTTTTCCCGATACCGCACGGGTATTGTCGCTGGTCGTGGATCTCCGTTCGCTCCGGTACTTCGTCGCGGTCGCCGAGGAACGCCACTTCGGCCGGGCGGCGGCGCGGCTGCACATGACCCAGCCGCCGCTGAGCCGTGCGATCAAACAGCTCGAAACCGACCTCGGCGCGGCCCTGCTGAACCGTTCGCCGTCCGGGGTCACGCTCACCGCCGCCGGAACCGCGCTCTACGACGAGGCTCGCACCCTGCTAGAGGCAGCGGACCAAGCCCGCGCGAAGGTCGCCGCGGCCGCCGGGCCCGGGACGCTCACGCTCGGCACCCTCGCCGACAGTTCCGAACCGGTCGGGATCCGGCTCGCCGGCGAGTTCCGCGAACGGCATCCGGGCGTGCGGATCAGCGTCCGCGAGGCCGATCTCACCGACCCGACCACCGGGCTGCGCGCCGGGCTCGTGGACGTCGCGCTCACCCGGATTCCGTTCGACACCACCGGAATCCGCACGCACGTGCTGCGTTCCGACCCGATGGGCGTCGTCCTGCGCGCGGACGATCCGCTGGCCGGACGCGACGAGGTGCGCCGGGAGGAACTCGCTGACCGCGCGTGGTTCCGGTTCCCGGACGGCACCGACCCGCGGTGGCAGGCGTTCTGGAGCGGCGGCGCGGGCGGGCCGGTCGTGCGGACGGTGCACGAATGCCTGCAAGCCGTGCTGTGGAACGGAACTGTCGGGCTCGCCCCGCTCGCGCACTCGTTTCCCGAAGGCGTCGCGACGGTTCCGCTGGCGGACTGTCCGCCGAGTCAGCTCGTGGTCGCGTGGCGCGAGGATTCGACGCCGCCGCTGGTCCGCTCGTTCGTCGAACTCGCCGTGCGCATCGCCGGGCTCGACCGCCGCGAAACGCTCGCGAACCCGTAGGCTGGGCCCGGAGATCGGGGAGGTGTGGGCCGTGCCGGGACGCAATCCGCTGCGGGTCCTGCGCAAATGCGCGGACTGGTTCGAAAACCGCGGCGTGTACATCCCTGGCGAGGAAAGCCGCGCGGTCGACCCGGTGCGCGACTTCGGCTGGCTCATGGTCGCGTGGGGCGCCGGCGTCGCGGTGTTCATCCTGTTGTTCGCGTTCGCGGTCTGAATCCCGACTTGCGGCCGTTGACATCGGGGTGATGACTGTCACCCGGAGTGCTCTTTCGATCACGGATCGGCCACGGCTGTACACCAGGTCCGCGTCTTCCGCACCGTGACGGCATTAGTGCCGCCAGAGTGGAGCGGGTCCGCTCGGCAACTACGCCGAACGGCACACCGCCCCGCCCCGACTGGAGTACCCCCGCGATGGCGCCCCCGCGCACCCCGAAACTGCTGTTGACCGCCTGCCTGCTGTTTTCCGTGGCAGCCTGCGGCGGGGTCAACGCTCGGGAAGGCTCGGCCGCGATGGGCGTCGGCAACCCGGCGGCGCAGCCCGCGGCCGCGCAAGCCTCCGGTGACCTGCAGTTCGGCGCCAACCACCGGTTCGCCAGCGGGATCACGGTGTCGCTGTCGGCCCCGCAGTCGTTCCAGCCGAGCCCGGCGGCGTATCCGCGCAGTGCCCGGGCTGCGGCGTTCTACATCCAGGTCACGAACAACGGCACTGATCCGTACCGGGTTTCCGCGCTCTCGGTGACGGCGACGGTCGCTGGGAAGCCCGCCAAGCAGGTTGTGGACGCCACGCAGGGTCTCGGCGGCGTTTCCGACGCGGGCAAGGATCTGCTGCCGGGCCGGTCTACGCAGGTCACGCTCGCTTTCGCGGTGCCCGCCGAGAGCGCGCGGATGGCGGTGCAGGTGCGGCCCAGCACGGGCGAGCCCGCCGTCGTCACCTATTGCGGAGACGCCTGAATTACCCTCGTCTCCATGACCGACCAGCGACTTGCCGAGGGCGACGAAGCGCCCGGATTCACCCTGCCGGACAGCACCGGCAAGAACGTCTCGCTCAGCGACTTCCGCGGCCAGTCCGTGGTGGTGTACTTCTATCCGGCCGCGGGGACGCCGGGGTGCACCAAGCAGGCTTGCGATTTCCGGGACAATCTCGCGGAGCTGAACGACGCGGGATATCAGGTGCTGGGGATTTCGCCGGACAAGCCGGAGAAGCTGGCCAAGTTCGTGGAAGCGGAGGGGCTGACGTTCCCGCTGTTGTCCGATGTGGACAAGGAAGTGCTGTCCGCGTGGGGCGCGTTCGGGGAGAAGAAGAATTACGGAAGGGTTTACCAGGGGGTGATCCGGTCTACGTTTATCGTGGACGCGGAGGGCAAGATCGCCAAGGCCGCTTATAACGTGCGGGCTACTGGACATGTGGCCAAATTGATTCGGGACTTGGGGATTGCTTCCTGAATTGTTTCGCGGAGCGCGGAGAGGCTGGATACGCCTCTCCGCGCCTGGTCAGCGACGCACCTGGTAGCGCAGGTGAAGCACCCGGTCGCCTTGAACCACATCGGGGTTCTCCAGCAGGTGCTGTGCGTTGACTGAGCCGAAGTAGCGTTTGCCGGAGCCGAAGATGACGGGTGCCATGTCCATGCGTACCTCGTCAATTAGGCCTGCCGCGAGGACCTGACCGCCTACATTTCCTGCGGCGACTTCGACTGTACGGTCGCCTGCCAGCTCTTGTGCTTTCGCTACGGCTGCTTTCACGCCGTCGACGAAGTGGAATGGCGCCTCGGGGTTCCAGCCTTCGGGTGCCGGGCGGTGCGTCACTACGACTACGTGGTCGATTCCGCTTGGCGGCTTTCCGTCCCAGCCGTCGGTCAGGTCGAAGACGTGACGGCCGACGATCGTCACCCCGATCTGGTCCCAATACTGGCGGGTGTAGTCGTAGGACTGCTGCGACACCTTTAGCGCGCCGCTGTCGTCCAGCGGGACGTCGCCGCTGGTCAACCAGTCGAACAGGGGGCCGGGCTGGTCGTTTTCGTCGGCGATGAAGCCGTCCGCCGACACGGAGCTGTACATGACGACCTTGCCCACGGGGTCTCCTTTGCACTGGGGTGACCCCAAATTAGCGGGTGGCGAGCTGCGGCTCTTGTAAGAAATCAATCGGTCGGCAGCGGCCAGTTGTTCAGCGTGTGGCCGGGGTGTTCGCGCAGGAAGCGCCGCCGGACTTCGAGGTACTGGGTCGGGGTGAGGCCGGTGAAGGCGCGGAACTCGTGGCCGAAGTGAGCCTGGTCGAAGTAGCCCGCTCGACCCGCTACGTCGCCCCAGTCGATCGGGCCGGTGGGGTCCAACGCGAACACGGTGGCGGTGAAGCGGTGGGTGCGGGCCAGCCGTTTGGGAGTGACGCCAACGAGTTCTTTGAACCGCTTCGCCAAGTGGGTGCTGCTGACTCCGGCTGCCGCGGTCAGCTCGCCGATCGGCATCGACCCGTTGGTCGCGGCGATGATGCGGCTTGTGTGGCGGACCAGGCCTAGGCCGGAGGTCTCCTGCAGCCGACGCATCAGTTCGTCTTCCAGCAGGGTCAGCATCTGGTGCGGACTGTTTGCCGTGGCCAGGCGGTCTCGCAACGCGGCGACGGCGGATCGGCCCCAGATCTGTTCTAGCGTCACCGGACGGTCGCACAGTTCGGTCGCGGGCATCGGCAGGAACGGGGCCAGACCCCACGGTTTGACGTGCACGCCGACGGAGCGGGTCCGGGGCGGGTAGCCGAACTCGTACGCGCGGGTGGGCATGGTGATCACGCAGCCGTCGGCGTACTCGGCCGTCTCGAGGACGGTACGGATGCGGAAGGACGCGCCGAGGTTGACGATGAGCAGCGCGGCAGGTGCTGGCGGCAGCGTCAGGCGGGCATATGGCGGCGCGCCCTCCAGGTAGTAGAGGTCGTCGATCAGCCCGTCCAGCGGCGGTCTCGGCGGTCTGGACACGTACTCCACGCCCACAGCATTGCCGACGCCGGCCAGCAAGCGCTACCCGTGGAAATTCGCCGGGAAGCGCACAGTGAAAGTCGTGCCTTCGCCGGGAGTGCTGGTGGCGGTTACTTCGCCGCCGTGGGCTTCGGTCAATTTGCGCACGATTGCCAGGCCTAGGCCGCTGCCGCCGGAGATTCGGCTTCTCGACGGGTCGGCGCGCCAGAAGCGGTCGAAAACGCGCGGCAGATCTTCTGGGGAGATGCCGGTTCCGGTGTCGGTTACTTCGAAAATCGCGTCGTTTTCCCGTTGGGTCGCGGTGACGGTCACTGAGCCGCCGGGCGGGGTGTGGCGGATCGCGTTGGAGACCAAATTGTCGAGGGCTTGGCGCAGACGTACCGGGTCCGCGGTGATGGCCGGGTTTTCCATCGGCGGAACGGAAAGCTGGACGCCCGCGGTTTCGGCGCGCGGGGCGTGGGCGGCGGCGAGGTGGGTCAGCAGGGTGTTCGCGTCGATGGGTTCGGGGTGGACGCGCAGGGCACCGGCGTCGGCCAGGGCCAGGTCTTGCAGGTCGTCCACGATGTGTTGCAGGTGGACCGCTTCTTCGAGCAGGGAGGCGACCAGGTCGTCGTCCAGCTGGCTGATGCCGTCTTGGGTCGCTTCCAGCCAGCCTCGGATGGTGGCCAGCGGCGTGCGCAGTTCGTGCGCGACGTCGCTGACCATCGCTTTGCGGGCGTTCTCCAGCTCTTCCCTCGCCCGCGCCATGTCGTTGAACGCGGTGGCCAGGCGGGCGATCTCGTCCTTGCCTTTGACGCGGACCCGGGCGCCCGTTTCGCCGGCCTTCAGGCGTTGGGCCGCGCCGGTCAACGCGCGGAGGGGGCGGATCAGGCGGATCGACGCCAGTGCGGTGACGATGACCGTCAGCAGGAGGATCGCGGCGGTGACGGCGATGAGCTTCGTGCGGTTTTCCGACGACAGAGTGAAGCCGGTCGGGGGCTGGTCAGTGCCTTTTTCGGTGATGTAGAGCCAGGCCGCGGGTGCGACGTAGGGGGTCAGCTGCTCTTTGCGGGCGGAGGTTACGCAGTTGGTGATGGTCTGGTCGGTGGTTTGGACGACCGGGCCCTCGAAGGTCCACAACAAGCCCAGTTTGGCTACCGGGATCGTGCTGTCGTTCCGGCCGAGGCAGGCGTCGATCAGGCCGGACAGCTTGGTCAGAGCGGCGCGCTCGGTCTCGGTGGGGCGTTCCAGCAGAGCGGTGCCGCATTGGGCGGTGCCAGCGGGGGCGATGACCCTCGGATGGCCGCTCGGGGAGATTTCCATGCTGCCCAGGCCGGTTCGGCGTTGGGTGCAGGAAAGGACTTTTTCGGCGACCTCCTGGAGGTCGTCGCGTTCGTCCGCGGGGAGCTTGTAGGGGCCGACCGCGTCGGGGTCGATCCGGTCGGGGGTGGATTTGATGCCGAGGCGGGTGTCGACGGCCAAGGGGTCGATGACCGCGGAAGGCTGCGCCGGGAGCTTGCCGGGGTTCTGTTCCGAGCTGGCGATCAGTTTGCCCTGCGGGGTGGTCAGGACGATTTTGCGACCGGTTTTGTCCGCGTAGTCGTTGATGGTCTTGGTCGCGCCGGACCACGTGGGATGGGTCGCCGCGTAGGAAAGCAGGGCTTGGTAGATCGTGCCGTCGTCGGCGAAGAGCTGGCCTTGTTCTCGTTCGATGGCACCGGAAGTGGTCCGGGAAGCCAGCCAGGCGGTGGCGGCGATCGCGCACACCGCGATGGCGGCGGTGACCGCGAAGAGGCGGAAGAGGAGGCTACGGGGCATCGGACTTGGCGGTCAGTTTGTAGCCCACGCCGTAGACCGTGAGGAGTTTCGCCGGCTTTCTCGGATTGGGTTCGATTTTCTTTCTGAGGTTCATGATGTGCACGTCAATAGCGCGCTGGGTGATGTAGCGGTC
The DNA here is from genome assembly GCF_053587275.1 of Amycolatopsis sp. NPDC003676. Taxonomy (NCBI): domain Bacteria; kingdom Bacillati; phylum Actinomycetota; class Actinomycetes; order Pseudonocardiales; family Pseudonocardiaceae; genus Amycolatopsis; species Amycolatopsis sp. NPDC003676. The sequence goes on along the minus strand of NZ_JBSFNS010000046.1, from coordinate 43,591 downwards.
GAAACCGTGCAGGTGTTCCAAGAGTTGCGCCCTGGTGAAAACCTGGTCCGGCCGCGCGGCCATGACCTCCAGGATCCGGAATTCTCCCGGAGTGGTTTCGATCGGGTTTCCGCTTACCGCGACCTCGTGTTTGTCTTTGTCGACAGTCAGGGTGCCCACTTTGATGGGACCGTCTTTCGCCGCGTTCGTTCGCCGGAGCAGGGTCCGGACCCTAGCCATGAGTTCACGCGGGCTGTAGGGCTTGGTGACGTAGTCGTCCGCGCCCAGGTCGAGGCCTTGGAGCAGATCGTCCTCGGTCGAGCGGGCCGTCAGCATGAGGATCGGCAGGTCGGAGGACGCCCGGATGGTCCGGCAGACGGTCAGGCCGTTCATGCCGGGGAGCATGACGTCCAGGATGAGCAGATCGGGTTCTGCCGTGCGGATTTCCGCCAGTGCGGCTTCGCCGGTGGGCGCGACGGTGACGGTGTGCTGCTCGTGTTCCAGATAGCGGCGGACCAGTTCCGCTTGTTTGGGATCGTCTTCGGCAAGGACGATATTGGCGCACATGCTTGCCGAGACTAGCCGCAGGCCCACCCCGGAGCCACCAGCGCGGCTCCGGGGCGGACCCGTCAGTTATGCGTCGGCCAATTTCCGCAGGGCTGGCAGAAGTGCGCGCAGGGCTTTGCCCCGATGGGAAGCGGCGTCTTTTTCCGCCGGGGAAAGTTCCGCGCTGGTTTTCGTTTCGTTTTCCGGCACGAAGATCGGGTCGTAGCCGAAACCGTTGGTTCCGTGCTTTTCCCGCGTCAGCGTGCCTCGCCATTCGGCGCGGACCGTCGTGGCCTCGCCGGACGGAAGCGCCAGTACCGCCGCGCAGACGAAGGCCGCGCCCCGGCGCTCGTCCGGGGTGTCCGTCAGCTGCGCCAGCACCAGGTTCAGGTTCGCTTCGTCATCGCCGTGCTTGCCGGACCAGCGCGCGGACAGGACCCCGGGCATGCCGTTGAGGGCGTCGACGGTCAGGCCCGAGTCGTCCGCGATGGCGGGCAACCCGGTGGCGGCTACCGCGTCCCGCGCTTTGGCCGCCGCGTTGCCTTCGAAGTCGGGAGCGGTTTCCGGGGCCTCCGGGAACTCCTCGACGTCGTTCAGGCCGAGCACCTCGACGCCCTGGATGCCTTCCGCTTCCAGGATCCGGCGCAGTTCGCCCAGCTTCTTCGCGTTCCGGGTGGCCAGCAGCAGCTTGGTCACTTCTGGCCCTTCTTCTTGTCCGGCCGCGGTTCCGGCAGCTCGCCCGGGTACGGCAGGGCCAGCGCCTCGTTCTGCAGCCGCGTCAGTTCCTCGCAGCCGGCCAGCGCCAGGTCCAGCATGGTGTCCAAAGTGGACCTCGCGAAGGTGGCGCCCTCGCCGGTCCCCTGCACCTCGATCAGGGTTCCGGCGTCGGTGGCGACCACGTTCATGTCGACCTCGGCGCGCGAGTCTTCCTCGTACGGCAGGTCAAGGCGCACCCGGCCGTCGACGACGCCGACGCTCACCGCGGCCACCGAGGACGACAGCGGCTGCGGGTCGTTGAGCCGGTTCGCCGCGCCCAGCCAGGTGATCGCGTCCGCCAGGGCCACGTAGCCGCCGGTGACCGCGGCGGTGCGGGTGCCGCCGTCGGCCTGGATCACGTCGCAGTCGATGACGATGGTGTTCTCGCCGAGCGCGGCCAGGTCGATGCAGGCGCGCAGGGAGCGGCCGATCAACCGGGAGATCTCGTGCGTCCGGCCGCCGATCCGGCCCTTCACGGCTTCGCGGTCGCTGCGGGTGTTGGTCGCGGACGGAAGCATCGCGTACTCGGCGGTGACCCAGCCGAGACCGGACCCGGCACGCCAGCGCGGCACGCCCTCGGTCACGCTCGCCGCGCACAGCACCCTGGTGTTGCCGAACTCGACGAGCACCGACCCGGCAGGCCACTTCTGGAACCCGCGGGTGAGCTTCACTTCGCGGAGCTGGTCGTCGTTCCTGCCATCTTTTCTCACCACGGGGAGCACTCTAGGACGTACCTCTGACACTTTCGCGATCAGAGGTCGTAGACCGCGCCCTGAGTCACTAGCTCGGCATCCGGGAACACGGCTTTAGCCTCGGCCAGGACCGCATTTCGGTCCGTCCATGGCGCGACGTGGGTCAGCAGCAGGCGGCCGACACCAGCTTCCTTGGCCAACTCGCCAGCTTCTTTTCCGGAAAGGTGCACGCCTTCCGGACGGTCGGCGGCATCGGTCCAGGACGCTTCGGAGAGCAGGACATCGACACCGTCAGCCAGCTCGCCGAGGCCGCGACACAACCCGGTGTCGCCGGTGTACGCGAGGATGGTGCCGCCGTACGCGATGCGCAGGCCGAAAGCCGGCGTCGGGTGGTACACGGCAACAGCGGTCACGTCGAAGGGACCGATCTCGATCCTCTCTTCGCGCAACTCGTGGAACTCGTACACGTCCGACAGATCCGCAGCAGCGCGCTCAGCGGCGTCGGCGGCGTACGCGTGTGCGAGGCGCGAAGGCGCTTCTGCTGGCGCGTACAGCGGCAACCGCCTCGGCCGCGCCGGGTACGGCGGCGCGGGGTGGTAGCGGCGAAGCACGGTAAGGGAGTTGACGTCGGCGCAGTGGTCGGCGTGCAGGTGCGAGAGGACGAGCGCGTCCAGGTCGAACGGGTCCAGCACGGTCTGCAGTTGGGCGAACGCGCCGGTGCCCAGCTCGAGGCCGAGCCGGTAGCCCTCCGCCTCCAGGAGGTACCCGGACGCGGCGGCGTCCGGCCCGGGGATGCTGCCCGAACACCCGAGGATCGTCAGTCGCACCCCGTCACCCTAACTCCGCTCAGCAGCGGCGCAGCGTCACGCGCTGACCGGGTCCAGCGCACCCGGCGCGAAGCCCATGAACCGCTGCGCCAAGCGGGCGAACGGCTCCGGCGAACCGGTGGCGAGGAACTCGTGCTTCGGCGGCTCGTCGCGCTCGGCGAGCAGGTCGAGTTCGGTCAGCACGCGGTAGAGGTCTTTGGCGGTTTCGTCGGCGCTGGAGACGAGCGTGACGTCCTGTCCCATCACGATCTGCAGCACGCCGGACAGCAGCGGATAGTGCGTGCAGCCGAGGATGAGCGTGTCGACCTCGGCTTCGAGCAACGGCTGCAGATAACCCTGTGCCAGCCCGAGAATCTGTCGGCCGGTAGTGATCCCGCGCTCCACGAAGTCCACGAAGCGCGGGCAGGCGACGCTGGTGAGGCGTACGGCCGGCGCGGCGGCGAAGGCGTCGTCGTACGCCCTCGAACGCACAGTGCCTTCGGTGCCGATCAGGCCGACGCGTCCGCTGTGTGTGGCGACAGCGGCCCGCCGCGCAGCGGGAAGGACCACTTCGATGACTGGTACGTCGTAGCGTTCGCGCGCGTCGCGAAGGCAGGCCGCAGACGCCGTGTTGCACGCGATCACCAACGCCTTCACGCCGCTCTCGACCATGTCGTCGAGAGCGGCCAACGCGTACTCGCGAGCGGTGGCGATGGGCAGCGGGCCGTACGGGTTGCGCGCGGTGTCGCCGACGTAGCGGAGCTGTTCGGCAGGCAGCAGTTCGAGAATCGAGCGTGCGACGGTGAGCCCGCCGACGCCGGAGTCGAAAACACCGATGGGCGCGCCGGGAGAACTCACGCCCCGAGGTTACCCGGCGTCGTCGGCTCGATCTTCGGGGATTTGACGCGTTCGCCGCGTGAAGTCAGCCACGCGGCGAGGATGCCGGCCAGCGCGCCGAAGAGGTGGCCCTGCCAGGAGATGCCGGGATTGCCGGGCAGCAGGCCCCAGAGCATCCCGCTCCAGACGCCGAGCAGCACGACCGCGACCGCGATCTGCGCGAGCGACCGGTGGAACAGGCCGCGCACCAGCAGGTACGCGAGCCAGCCGAAGGCCAGCCCGGACGCGCCGACGGTGTAGGCGTCCGACGGCCCGACGAGCCACACCCCGATCCCGGACACCGCCCAGATGATCGCCGTGACCACGGCGAACCGGCCGATGCCCGCCGCCATCGCGAGGAAGGAGAACACGAGCACCGGCACCGTGTTGGAGAACAGGTGCGACCAGTTGGCGTGCAGCAGCGGCGCCCAGAGAATGCCGTCGAGGCTGGACGCGTGGCGTGCCAGGATCCCGCCGTCGGTGAACTTGCCCGGCAGGATCACATCGAGCAGTTCCACGAGGTACAGCACCCCGACGAACCCCAGCGCGACGAACGCCGCGGCCTTGGGATTGGGCGGCAGGATGCGCTTCGCGGCGTCGACCGGCTTGCCGCCGCCTGGTACGGGCGGCGGCGACGTCGGCGGGAGGGGAGGCAGTGTGCTCACGTCCTCAGGCTACGTCGGCGGGAGGCGGACGGCCTCGGGAGAAATCCCTGAACTTGGCCCCTGGGTGACCTGCCGTGAAGGACTCCTTGAGGGAATCTGATTCCTTCAAGGAGCCCTTCACGGACCGCTAGTCACACCATTGCGGGCTTCCGGAGCAAGTTTCCATAGGCAGCGGCGAACAAGGCGGAAAGCAATGCGGCCACCGCCGCCACCGCGAAGCTCCATCCCGGACCGCCTGCCGACAGCACCACCGCGCCCACCGCTCCGGCGAGGCTGCTGCCCACCACCCGGACCAGCGCGTTGATCCCGCCGGCGGCGGCCGTCTTCGCGGGCTCGACGTGCTCGACCGCCATCGTCCCCAGCGCGGCGTAACCGAGCCCGATCCCCAGCCCCAGCACCGCCGCGACGGCATAAAGCCCGAGCCCGTCCCCCGGCAACGTCGTCAGCCACAACGCGGCCACCAGCACCACCGCCGAACCGCCAGCGACCAGCGCGGGCGCGCTGAACCGGCGCATCAACGAGCCGGCCAGCACGGAAACCACCAGCATCAAGATCGTCGTCGGCAAGAGATAAAGCCCCACCTGCAACACCGACGCCCTGAGCACGCCTTGCGCGTACGCCGAAAGCGTCATGATCGTGGCGAACAACGCGAAGCCGAGCAGGAACGACGCCACCGTCGCGCCGACCGTTTTTCGGTGCAGCAGCATGGGAATCTCGATCAGCGGCGTCTTCGTGCGCCGCGCCGTCACCACCCACACCGCCGCCAGCACGACGGCCGCGACCAGCAGTCCGACGGTCGCCCAGCCCCATTCGGAACCCTTGCTGATCGCCAGCAGCAGGCAGATCAGCCACCCCGACACCAGCACCGCGCCCAGCAGGTCCGGCGAACCGCTCCGCACCGCGGCCGTCCGGTCCTCCTTAACCGCGGCGACCAGCACGAACGCCACCACGCCGAGCGCCGCCAGCACCCAGAACACCAGCTGGTGATCGCCCCCGGCCAGCCCGGCGAGGATCATCCCGCCGCCGCTCCCGGCACCGATCGTCGCGCTCAGAACGCCGATCGCAGTCGGCAGCGAGCGGGCCGGCAAAACGGTCCTGACCTGTCCGATCGCCAGCGGCAGCAACGGCGCGGCCGCGCCCTGCAGGATCCGGCCGACGACTAGCAGCGGCAGCGAGTCCGCCACCGCCGCCAGCACCGATCCCCCGACCAGCAACGCGAGCACGACCAGCGACATCGTGCGCCTGCCGTAGAGGTCGCCGAGCTGCGCGACCAGCGGAATCGCGACCGCGCCCGCCAGCAGCCCGGCGGTCAGCGCCCACGAAACCGAACTCAGCGGCACGCCCAGCTTGAGCTGCAGCTGCGGCAGCAACGGCACCACGACGGTCATCTGCAAAGTCCCGACCGCCACCGCGAACGCCAGCGCGGCGACCGTCCCCCAGTAGTTTTTATACATGTATAAAAAGTAGCATGGCGACATGCCAGCGCGCACCGGCCGACCGCCGAAGATCTCCAAGGCCGACATCGTGGCCGCCGCCCACCGGGTCATCGAGGAGGACGGCGTCGACGCGTTGACCATGCGGCGGCTGGCCCGCGAGGTCGGCAGCACGGCGATGGCGCTCTACCACCACGTGCGCGACAAAGAGGGCCTGCTTCTCCTGCTGCTGGACGATTACGCGCACGGCAAGATGCCTCGGCCGGAGAACCTCCCGGAGGAACCGGCGGAGCGGATCGTGGCGGTCGCGAAGGCGATGCGGGACGGGCTGGCGAGTTGCCCGTGGATCGTGGACGTCCTGCGCTCCGACGACCTGCTGTCCGTCGGCGGGCTGTGGTATCCGGAGAAAATCGTTGCGGCGGCGGTAAAAGCGGGCCTGCCGGCCGATACGGCGGTGGAGGTCTACCGAGCGGTGTGGCACTACACGCTGGGCGAGATCAGTTCCCGCGCGGCCGCCGCGCGCCGACGGGATCGGGGCGGCGACACCTACCGCGAGCGAGTCTTCGCGGAACTGGACGCGACGGAATTCCCGGCGCTCGCCGAGATCGGACCGCGCTGGGAAACCCTTACCGCACAAGACACTTACGAACGAGGCGTCCGCGCACTCGTCGTAGGATTACTGCCGTGAGGGGAACCCTGAGGGAATCAGAGTCCCTCAGGGTTCCCCTCACGGAAGGTCAGGCCCAGAGCTGACCGTCAAGCCGTTCTGCAGCTTCGTCCAGCGACCCGGAATACGCGCCGGTCGACAGATACTTCCAGCCGGCGTCCGCGACCACGAAGGCCACGTCCGCCTTCTCGCCGCGAGCGGCGGCCTTCTCCGCGACCCCGAGCGCCGCGTGCAGCACCGCGCCCGTGGAGATCCCGGCGAAAATGCCCTCGTGCTCCAGCAACTCCCGCGTTCGCCGGAGAGCGTCGTACGCCCCCACCGAATAGCGTCCGTTGAGCACACTCTCGTCGTAGAGCTCCGGCACGAACCCCTCGTCGAGGTTGCGCAGGCCGTACACCAGCTCGCCGTACCGGGGTTCGGCCGCGATGACCTGGACGTCCGGCTTGGTCTCGTGCAGGTACCGCCCGACGCCCACCAGCGTCCCGGTCGTGCCGAGCCCGCCGACGAAATGGGTCAGCGTCGGCAGGTCCTTCAGCAGCTCCGGCCCGGTCCCGCGATAGTGCGCGTCCGCGTTGGCCGGGTTGCCGTACTGGTACAGCATCACCCAGTCCGGGTTCTGCTTCGCCAGCTCCTTGGCCCGCCGCACCGCCTCGTTCGAACCGCCCGCGGCCGGCGAGAACACGATCCGCGCGCCGTACGCCTGCAGCAACTGCTTGCGTTCGGTGGAGGTGTTCTCCGGCATCACGCACACCAGGCCGTAGCCCTTGAGCTTCGCGGCCATGGCCAGCGAAATCCCGGTGTTGCCCGAGGTCGGTTCGAGGATCGTGGACCCGCGCCGCAGGATGCCGTCCCGCTCCGCCGCCTCGATCATGGCCAGCGCGGGCCGGTCCTTGATCGAGCCGGTCGGGTTGCGGTCCTCGAGCTTCGCCCACAGCCGCACCTCGTCGGTCGGCGACAGCCGGGGCAGGCCGACCAGGGGGGTGCCGCCGAGTGCGTCGAGGAGGGACTCGTAGCGAGTCATCGACTCAGCGCGCGCCGCCCGCGACGGCGGGCAGGATGGTGAGGGTGTCGCCGTCCTTGACCTCGGCGTCGAGCCCGCCGGAGAAGCGCACGTCCTCGTCGTTGACGTAGACGTTGATGAAGCGGTGCAGCTTCTCCTCCTTGACCAGGCGCGCCTTCAGCCCGGCGTGCCGCGACTCGACGTCGTCGATGATCTCGAGGACGGTCTTGCCCGCCGCCTCGACGGACTTCTCGCCGCCGGTGTGGGTGCGCAGGATGGTCGGGATGGACACGGTCACGGCCATGGTTCTTACCTCCGGGTGGGTTCCTACACGCTGACGCATCGGACGCCGCGCTTTATTCCGCTGGAGTTCAGTCGAGGATCTCGACCGGCTCCTCGGTGATCTCGGCGTCCACGATCCGGTACGAGCGGAACTCGTGCGAATCGGGCTCTCTTGTCGAGACGAGCACGTAGTGCGCGTCGGGTTCGGCGGCGATGTTCGCGTCGGTGCGCGACGGATAGGCCTCGGTCGCCGTGTGCGAGTGGTAGATGACCACCGGGACCTCGTCGTTCGCGTCCATCTCGCGGTAAAGCTTGAGCAGGTCGCCCGAGTCGAACTCGTAGAACGTCGGCGAGCGCGCGGCGTTCAGCATCGGGATGAACCGCTCGGGGCGGTCCGAGCCCACAGGACCGGCCACCACCCCGCACGCTTCGTCGGGGTGGTCACGGCGGGCGTGGGCGACGATCTCGTCGACGAGTTCACGGCGGATCCGGAGCACACGCACATCTTAGTTCGTGGACCGAGCGAGTCCACACTGTGAGAGCTACCGCTCATCCGCAGGTCAGGGCACAATAACGGGATGCCGGTGTCCTCGAAGGTCCGCGAACGCTGCCGTCCGCTGCTGGCCGAGGGCGACGTCGTCCAGTACGTGTTCCCCGCCACATCGCTGATGATTTCGATGATGGCCGCGCACCGGAGCTTCGTCGTCGTGGTCACCGATCGGCACGTGACGGTGCTGGCCTGCAGCACTTTCCGCCGGTCGAAGCCGGTTTCGGTGTGGGCGCAGCTGCCGCGCTCGACCGAACTGGGCCCGGTGGAGCTGCATCCGTCGCTCGGGCCGGCCGTGTCGTTCGGCGACCTCGTGCTGGAGATCGACGAGGAGTACGTGGCCACCGTGCGCGCCGCCGATCTCGAACGGAGCGAGGACGCCCTCCCGCAAGACCCGTTCTGACCTCAGCCCAGCGCCTCCGGCCACACGTCCCGATACGCCGGGATGCCAGCCGCGGAGGTCGCCGACAGCAGCCCGTGCACCATCGCCCGCGCGAACACCCGCGCCGACGCCGCGCACAACGCGTCCAACGCACCCGCCCGCGCGGCCACCGCGAACGACCCAGGCTCCCCCGGCAGCTCCCGCGCGCCCGTCGCCAGCGCGAACACGGTGTCGCCGTCGAACATCGAATGCGCCGGACGCACCGCGCGCGCCAACCCGTCCTGCGCGGCCACCGCCAACCGGCGTGCCTCGGCCTTCGTCAACTCCGCATCGCAAGCCACCACACCGATCGTGGTGTTCAGGTCGGTCCGCTGCCCTGGCACCTCGCCCGGCCGATCCGGCCAGCGGACGCCGAACTCGCCGTCCACTTCATGGTCTCCGGCAAACGCTCGCCCAGTCGCGAAATCCACGGCCTGGCCCGCCGCGTTCACCGCGACGATCGCGCCGGCGGTCACCTCGCCGACGACCTCGCTCGCCGTCCCGATTCCGCCCTTGAGCGAACCGACCACCGCGCCGGAGCCCGCGCCGACGGTGCCCATCGCGACGACGTCCCCGGCCGCTTCGCAAGCGGCGTAACCGAAATCGGCGTCCGGCCGATTGCCCCACTTGCTGCGCGGCAGATCGAACAGCACGGCCGCGGGCACGATCGGGACCACCTCATACGGCTGCGCCCCAACGGGAAACCCGAAATTCCGCTCGGACAGCCACCGCATCACGCCGTCCGCCGCCGCGAGCCCATACGCGCTGCCGCCGGAGAGACAGACCGCATTCACCTGCTGTACCAGGTTTTCCGGCTCCAGCAGATTGGTTTCGCGCGTTCCGGGCGCGCCGCCGCGCTGATCGACCGCGCCGGTCGCGCCGTCCGGCACGAGCACGACAGTGGTTCCGGTGGCCCAGCCGTCGCCGAGCCTCTCGTGATGGCCTACGAGCACGCCAGGAACGTCGGTGATTTTCCCGCCGGTCAGCCGGTCAGCGCCTGGATCAGCGTCTCCTGCACCCATGTGAGCCAATGGTAGACGCCGAGATGGGGTGCGCGGGGGTCGTCGTCGGGCAGTTCGTCGGGCATGTCCTCGGTGACGTCGAGCGCCGTGCCCAGCGCCAGCCGGACGTCGTTCAGCGCGCCGAGCCAGGCGTCGGCCTGCTCGAAAGTCAGCTTCACCGAACCGCCGTCGCGCGGGAGCGTGTCGAGCACGATCTTCGCGACGCCGACCTTCTTTTCCAGCAGCTCCGGCTCGTGCAGCGACCGCATCGCCGCCGCCGAATCGAGGTCCTCGCGGCTCGGGTTGTCCGGGTCGAGCCGGTGGAAGTCCGGCAGCAGCCGCGACAGCACCGGGTCGTCCGGCGATTCGGCGGGGCCGGTGCGGATCCCGGTCAGCTCGGCGAGTTCGTCCTGCGGGGCCTCCTCGGCCCGGGCGGTGAGCATGTCCTCGAGCTGCCCGACCAGCCCGCGCAGCACCGCGGCTTCCTGCTGTTCGAATCCGGCGAGGATGGCGTCCCCCTTGCGCCGCCAGGCCTTCACGAGGGCTGTTCCATGGTCGCCCACAGGCCCGCCGCGTGCAGCTTCGCCACGTCGGTCTCCACCTTCTCCTTCGAACCGGACGACACGATCGCCCTGCCCTTGTTGTGCACGTCGAGCATCAGCTTCGTGGCGTGGTCCCGGCTGTAGCCGAACAGCTTCTGCAGGACGTACGTCACGTACGACATCAGGTTCACCGGGTCGTTCCAGACGATCGTCCGCCAGGGCTGGTCGGATTCGGCCAGCTCGGCCCCGAGTGGATCGACCTGCGTCTGTTCGGATGCGACAGGCGTGGACATGCACACCATGGTGTCACGGGGCCATCCCGGTACGCCGCGCCAGGTCCGTCCATGTGAGTGAATAGGCTGCTCCCATGGGTTCCCCCGAGCCGGTCACCAGCGCCAGCACGGCGCTGCTCACCGACCACTACGAGCTGACCATGCTGGCGAGCGCGCTCGCGGACGGGACGGCCGACCGGCCGTGCGTGTTCGAAGTCTTCGCGCGGCGGCTTCCCGACGGGCGCCGCTACGGCGTCGTCGCGGGCACCGCGCGCGTGCTCGACGCGATCGCCGACTTCCGCTTCACCGACGCCGAGCTGACCATGCTGGAGCAGACCGCGGTCGTCGACCCGGAAACGCTGGCGTGGCTGGCCGACTACGAGTTCCGCGGCGACATCGACGGCTACCGCGAAGGCGACCTGTACTTCCCGGGTTCGCCGATCCTCACCGTGACCGGCAGTTTCGCCGAGGCCGTGGTGCTGGAGACGCTGGTGCTGTCGATCCTCAACCACGACAGCGCGATCGCGTCCGCGGCGGCGCGGATGTCCGGCGCGGCGCACGGCAGGCCGATCATCGAGATGGGCGGACGGCGCACGCACGAGTACGCCGCGGTCGCCGCCGCGCGCGCCTCCTACCTGGCCGGATTCGCCACGACGTCGAACCTCGAAGCGGGCCGCCGCTACGGGATTCCGACGCGCGGCACCGTCGCGCACGCGTTCATGCTGCTGCACGACAGCGAGGAAGCGGCGTTCCGCGCGCAGGTCAGCAAGATGGGCGCGGACACCACCCTTCTGGTGGACACCTACGACATCACCGCGGGCATCGAGGCGGCCGTGCGCGTCGCCGGCCCGGAGCTGGGCGCGATCCGGATCGACTCCGGCGACGTCGGCCCGCTCGCCCGCAAGGCCCGCGACCAGCTCGACGCGCTCGGCGCGAAAGACACCCGGATCGTGGTGTCCGGCGACCTCGACGAGCACGCGATCGCGGCGCTGCGCGCGGAACCGGTGGACGCGTACGGCGTGGGCACCTCGGTGGTCACCGGATCCGGCGCGCCGACCGCCGGGATGGTGTACAAGCTGGTCGAGGTCGACGGCCGCCCGGTCGCGAAACGCAGTGCGCACAAGGAATCCCGAGGCGGGCGCAAGCACGCGCTGCGCCGCCACCGCAGCACCGGCACGGCGGTCGAGGAAGTGGTCTGGACCGCCGCCAGCGGACGCCCGGAGCCCGGCGAGAACGATCTCGACCTGCAGATCCCCCTGGTGCGCGAGGGCGCGCCGGTGGATGATCTGCCCACGCTGGACGACGCGCGTGCCCGCCTGCGGCGCGCGCAGGTGAGCCTGCCGTGGGAGGGCCTGAAGCTCTCGCACGGCGAGCCCGCGATACCGACGACTTTTCTGTAGGGAGCCGACCATGGGAACCGCGCTGATCGTGGTGGATGTGCAGAACGACTTCTGCGAGGGAGGCTCGCTCGGCCTGCCGGGCGGGGCGGCTGCCGCGGCGGCCATCTCGCGGCGGATGGCCGACGGCGGCTACACCCACATCGTCGCCACTCGCGACCACCACATCGATCCGGGCGACCACTTCAGCGACACGCCCGACTTCAACACCAGCTGGCCGGTGCACTGCGTCGCGGGCACGGCGGGCGCGTCGTTCCACTCGGCGCTGGACGTGGTGCCGGTCGAGGCGGTCTTCTCGAAGGGCGAGTACACCGCCGCGTACTCCGGTTTCGAGGGCAAGTCCGGCGACGGCAAGACGCTCGAGGAATGGCTTCGCGCGCACGAAGTGACCGACGTCGAGGTCGTCGGCATCGCGACGGACTTCTGCGTGCGAGCCACCGCGCTCGACGCTGCTCAGGCTGGGTTCAACGTGCAGGTGCTCCTGGACCTGACCGTGGGCGGTTCGCAGCCGACGGTGGACGCGACGCTGAAGGACTTCGACGAGGCGGGCGTGCGCTACACCGGCACGCCCGCGTTGCCGCCCGCCTGACCGTTCACTGCTTGGGCGCGCCGCCCTTGCCATACGGGTTGCACGCCGCGGTGCCGAGGTAGATGTCCCCGCTCGCCGGACCACCCTGCGGGAACAGCTTCACGTGCACCGCGTGCGTGACCAGGCTGCCGTCGGCCGGCGTAGGCGTCACGGTCTCGTTCAGCGTGATCGTGGCCAGCGCCGTGCCCGCCGCGCCGCCGGGGATCGTGATCCGGTAGTTCGCCGGGATCGACGACGGAATGGTGAAGCCGGAGACCTCGCCGATCGACATCGAACCGGTGCTGCCCGAATCCGTCGTGGTGGCGCAACCGACCGAGTACGTGCGGACTTTCAGCTCGGGCCCGCCGTACCGCGTCAGCAGGTCGGATTCGAACCGCTGCCCGCCGGTCTTCACCTGCGCGACCGGGCCCTTCCGCTCGCAGCTGGTGCCGCCGAACCCGAACACCGCGACCTCGCCCGCCGCGCCGCCGGGAGTACGCGCGGACGCCGGTCCGTCGGCGTCGCAGCGGGCGAGTTCGCCGGTGACCACGTGCTCGTGGTCCACCAGCACGTCGAGGCTGCCCGCCGAACCCCAGCCGGTGGACGTGACCGGCGGATCGGCGTGTGCCACCGCCGGAGCCGCAGCCAGCAGAACCCCGGTGACCAGCAGGATTCGTCCGCGCATTCGACCTGTCTCCCTTCGCCCGTGCTTCGACATCGGCAGCGCGGCAGGGGTCCCAAACGTCGACCGGGGCAGCTCACCCGTACGTGTGGCGGAAGACAGGGGTGGTGAGGAACGCAACTTGTCTCGTTCCGCCCCGTCGCTCGACGATAACCTGCCCGGACGTCCGTTTTCCGTGGTTGGAGGTCCCGTGTCGTCACTGTCTCTCCCGGCCCGCCGTCAGGTGCTGGCCGACCTCGTGCCCGGCACCCTGGTGCGCGACCTGGCGCTGGTCGCCGGCGGAGCCGTGCTCACCGGAGCCGCCGCGCAGCTGGTCATCCCGCTTCCGGGCACGCCGGTGCCGATGACCGGCCAGACCTTCGCCGCGCTGCTCGTCGGCGCGACGCTCGGCATGCGCCGCGGCGCGGCCTCGATGCTGCTGTACTTGCTCGTCGGCGCGGCCGGCGTGCCGTGGTTCCAGGGCGGGACCTCCGGGCTGTCCGGAGCCTCGGCCGGATACATCGTCGGCTTCGTGTTCGCCGGCGCCCTCGTGGGCGCGCTCGCCCGCCGCGGCGGCGACCGCACTCCGCTGCGCATGGCGGGGACCATGGTGCTCGGCAACGTCGCGATCTACGCGTTCGGCGTGCCGTGGCTGATGGCCGCCACCGGATTCGATCTCGCCACCGCTTTCGACAAGGGCGTCACGCCGTTTCTCGTGGGCGACGTGCTGAAGACCGTGGTCGCGGCGGGTGTGCTGCCGCTCGCGTGGGCCGCGGTTTCGCGGTTCCGCAAGGAAGACTGAGCCGTAATCCCGGGATCTTCGATCCGGCGCGAGGGGTCCGTTCGCGCCGGATCGAAGATCCTGTCGGACCTGGCGGCTATCGTGTCTCGCTGTGCCCGCCCGAACCGATTTCCCCGGCGTCCTCGAACTCCTCACCCACGCGGTGGAGTCTGTCGGCGGCGCTGAACGCCCCGGCCAGGTGAAGATGGCCGATGCCGTCGGCCACGCCATCCGCACCGGCGAACACCTCGCCGTGCAAGCGGGAACGGGCACCGGCAAATCGCTGGCGTACCTGGTGCCCGCGATCCGGCACGCGGTGGAGAAAGACACCACCGTCGTCGTCTCCACGGCCACCATCGCGTTGCAGCGCCAGCTGGTCGACCGTGATCTCCCGCGTCTCGCCAAGGCGCTCAAGAAGCCGCTCGGGCGCGAACCGACCTTCGCGATCCTCAAGGGCCGCCGCAACTACCTGTGCCTGCACCGGCTCGACACCGGCCCGGCCGACGAGCCCGAGGACGCGCAGCTGTTCGACCCGTTCGCGGTGTCCCGGCTGGGCAAGGAAGTCACGCGGCTGCACGAGTGGACGTCGGACACCGAAACCGGCGACCGCGACGAGCTGGTGCCCGGCGTGTCCGACCAGGCGTGGCGGCAGGTTTCCGTCACCGCGAGGGAATGCCTCGGCGCCGCGAAGTGCCCGGTCGGCACCGATTGCTTCGCCGAACGCGCGCGAGCCGAGGCGGGCCGCGCCGATGTCGTGGTCACCAACCACGCGCTGCTGGCCATCGACGCGCTGCAGGGCTACCAGGTGCTGCCGGACCACGACCTGGTGATCATCGACGAGGCGCACGACCTGGTCGACCGGGTCACGTCCGTCGCGACCGGCGAGCTCACCAGCGCCATGGTCTCGGCCGCCGCGCGCCGCTGCGGAAAGCTGATGGACGCGGGAATCGCGGACCGGCTGCTGGAGTCGTCGGACGGACTCGCGCTGATCCTCGACGACATCCCGTCCGGAAGGCTCGACGCGCTGCCGAAGCCGTTGCAGGGCGCGATCCCGGCGGTGCGCGACGCGGCGAAGGAATGCCTCACCGCGCTGGGTTCGGACCGCAAGGAAGACGTCGGCGAGGCCACCGCGCGCAAGCTGGCCCGGTCGCTGCTCGAAGAAGTGCACGACACCGCGGTCCGGCTGCTCGACGCGTACGACGAGGACTTGGCGCACCAACGCGACGTCGTCTGGCTGACCGGGGACAAGTACTCCGCGAATCCGCGACCGCCCGCGTTGAAAGTCGCGCCGCTCGGTGTCGCGGGTTTGTTGCGGGAGCGCGTGTTCAACCAGCACACCACCGTGCTGACCTCG
This sequence comes from Amycolatopsis sp. NPDC003676, assembly GCF_053587275.1. Classification (NCBI taxonomy): domain Bacteria; kingdom Bacillati; phylum Actinomycetota; class Actinomycetes; order Pseudonocardiales; family Pseudonocardiaceae; genus Amycolatopsis; species Amycolatopsis sp. NPDC003676. Next base: position 28,345 of record NZ_JBSFNS010000046.1, on the reverse strand, counting down.
GCGACGCTCACCCTCGGCGGCGAATTCGACACCATGGCCCGGCAATGGGGTCTTCCGCCGAGCGGCGCGCGCGTGGTGAAGTCGCCGGGGACGGCCACCGACAAGGAAGCGCCGTCGGACGAGGACAACGGCCCGAAGTGGACCGGGCTGGACGTCGGATCGCCGTTCGACCACCGCCGCAACGGCATCCTCTACCTCGCCAAGCACCTGCCGCCGCCGGGCCGCGACGGGCTCGCCGAGTCCACAATGGACGAACTGGCCGAGCTGGTCGAAGCCGCGGGCGGCCGTACGCTGGGCCTGTTCTCCTCGATGCGCGCGGCGAAACAGGCCGCGGAGGCGATGCGGGAACGGCTCGACCACCCGATCCTCTGCCAGGGCGACGACGCCACGCCGTTGCTGGTGCGGCAGTTCTCCGAAGACGCGCGGACCTGCCTGTTCGGCACGCTCACGCTGTGGCAGGGCGTCGACGTGCCCGGCCCGTCGCTGCAGCTCGTGGTGGTGGACCGGATCCCGTTCCCCCGCCCGGACGATCCGGTGTCGTCCGCGCGCCAACGCGCGGTGGAAGCCCGGGGCGGCAACGGATTCCTCACCGTCGCCGCCACGCACGCCGCGCTGCTGCTGGCCCAAGGCACCGGACGGCTGCACCGCTCGGTCACCGACCGCGGCGTGGTAGCCGTGCTGGACTCCCGGCTGGCCACCGCGCGCTACGGCGGTTTCCTGCGCGCGTCGCTGCCGCCGTTCTGGCCGACAACAGATCCGCAGGTCGCACGGGACGCACTGAAGCGACTCGACGCGGCCGCGCCCGCCTGACCGAGCGCACGGGCAAGGCGGGTACGGTGAGTGGAACGAACACGACAGGGAGCACCGTTGACCCAGGATTCGTCCAGCGCACAATCCCGGACCGTCAGTGTTGACGACACCGGGGTGCGGCGCCGGCTCGCCGATGGCAGCGAAGAAGCTGTGACGTGGTCAGAACTGAGCTCAGTCATGGTGAGAGTCATCCCCGACGGCCCCTGGAACGAAGACGTCTTCTTCATGCTGGTCGGCAACGACGGCAAAGGCACGGCAGTCCCGAGCGGCGACCCGGCCGCGGACGCCCTCATCGAACGCCTGCAGACCTTGCCCGGCTTCGACAACGAGAAGTTCATCGAAGCGATGACCACGGACGCCGACCAGGCGTACGTGGTGTGGCAAAGCTGATCCAGGCTCGCTGAAGCCCGCTCCGGGCTACTGCGGCTTTCGCTGCTGCGGCTTTCGCTGACCTCGGCTCGGCCGGGAACGCTTGCTGGGCAAGGGTGGGCGCGCCGCGGCTTCGCCAGGTCTTGGCCGCAGCAGCTCGATGAGCCGGATTACCGCTGCCGCCGCCACGGCGAGCGCTCTGCGCGAACCGGCCGCCATCCGGCTCGACGACCTCGCTGCAACAACCGTCCGCCGCTGCGCCCCACCGCACGAACCGCCCGCCAGACCAGCTCCGCAACCCGCCCGCCGCTACGACTCACGAAACCCGCCGCGCGAACCGCCCGCCACACCAGCCCAGCAACCCGCCTTGCACCGCGACTCACCAACCCGACGCAAAAACCGTCGCGGCTCAAGCGGTCGGAAAGGTCTCCGTCACCGGAATGGCCTTCTTCAGCGTCCGGCTCACCGTGCACAGCCGCTCGATCGCCCGATCTACCGCGCCCGCCAGCGCTTCCCGCTGAGCTTCGTCGAGGCCCGACACGTCGACGTCGAACGCGACATGCACCGCGTCCAGTTCCGAGGCCCCTTCACGCCGGTCAGCCGTCACCGCGACGCGGAACTTCGAGTCCTCGCCCACCCGCCGCGTGATCAGCTGCTCCGCCGTCACCGCGGAGCAGCCCGCCGCCGCGATCTGCAGCAGTTCCGCCGGGGAGAACGCGCCCTCCGCACCAGCCCGGCCCAACCGCACCTCCGCGCCGCGTTCGTTGCGGCCGACGAAGCTGTGCGTGCCTTCGCGCTGTACTTCCAAAGTCATCGGAGACGCCTTTCCACCCGTCGGATCACTGCATTGGCGCAACCGCGCCGGTCACGCCGATGTTCCGGGCTGCTGCGCCAGCACGGTGATCGTGCCGGGATCGACCTCGGTGAATCCCGCATCGCGGACGGCGACCACGCGGTTGTCCCGCCAGCCTGCTTCCGGATCGTCGACCGGGCACAGCTCTTTCCATCGCGCCGGGCTGGGCGTCCGGACCGCGACCCGGTAGTCCTTCGCCGCCCACGCCGCCAGTTCGTCGTCCGGCAGCAGCGACGCGAGGATCATCGTGGCGTGGCCGACCTGCGCGGACGCCTTGCCGACGGTCATCGGGACATCCGGGTTCAGCATCAGCAGCGGGACATCAGCCGGGGCCGGGCCGGGGGTGTCGGCGGGCAGTTCGCTGCCGGAGATCTGCAGCCGCGAGACCTCTTTCGGGGCCTCCTTCACGAGCCCAGGCACGAGCGCCCGCGCCTCCGCACCGTCGACCTCGATGGTGATGCCCGGCAGGTCGAGCACCGCCTGCCAATGCGCGCCGCGAGCCCGGCGCGCGACCTTGCGAATCCGGTTGTCGAGCCACGCCTGCACCGGCTCGGCCCATTCGCCGCCGGGCTCGACGCGTTCGTCCAGGCACACCGCCAGCGCCGCCGCGGCCGCCGCTTCGAGCAGCGCCGTCCGGCCGGGCGGCTCGGCGCGTTCGATGCGCAGAATGATCGGCATCGCGCGGACCTCGTCCGGGTTTTCGTCGGAGGTGTCCGAGGTGTCCTCGGCGGGGAGGCCGAGCCACGAGGCGTAGCGGCTGCGCAGCGGTTCGAGTAGAGGGTTCACGGGCGGGCCAATTCGAGACCGTCGGCCGCGTCCGCCGCCTCGACCTCGGCGCGCGTGACGCCGAGGACGAACAGCACCGCGTCGAGGTACGGGTGCGAGAGCGCGGTGTCGGCGACCTCGCGCAGCGCGGGCTTGGCATTGAACGCGACGCCCATGCCAGCCGCGGCCAGCATGTCGATGTCGTTGGCACCGTCGCCGACCGCGACACAGGCGCCGAGCGGAATCCCGTACTCCCCCGCGAACCGGCGCAGCGCGGTCGCCTTGCCCGCGCGGTCCACGATGTCGCCGACGACGCGGCCGGTGAGCTTGCCGTCGACGACTTCCAGCTCGTTGGCCGCCGCGAAGTCGAGACCGAGGTCGTCCACGAGATGGTCGATGACCTGGGTAAACCCGCCGGACACGACGCCGCAGCGGAAGCCCATGCGCTTCAGCGTGCGGACGGTCGTGCGAGCCCCCGGGGTCAGCTCGAGCTTCGCCGCGACCTCGTCCATCACGGTGGCGGGCAGCCCGGCCAGCAGCGAAACGCGCCGTTCCAGCGACTCCGCGAAGTTCAGCTCGCCGCGCATCGCGGCCTCGGTGATCTCGCGGACCTGCTCCTCGACCCCGGCGTACGCGCCGAGCATCTCGATGACCTCGCCCTGCACGAGCGTGGAATCGACGTCGAACACCACGAGCCGCTTGGCCCGGCGCGTGATGCCCGCGCGCTCGACGGCGACGTCGACGTTGGCCTCGGACGCCGCGTCGGCCAGCATGGACCGAAGCTCGGCGTCGGCCTCTTCGCTGTCTTCGCGCACCGAGACGTACAGCTCAAGCCCAGTCACCGGATAGTCGGCAACGCTGCGAATCGAGTCGATGTTCGTCCCGATGCCCGCCAGCCGCCGCGCGATCTCGGAGAACGCCCGCGCGGTCACCGGACGCCCGAGCAGGACGAGCACGTGCGACGAATCGCGCCGCCCGAGCGCGAACGGATCCGCGCCGATCGCGTCGCCGATCCGGACCTCGACCTCCATGCCGACGGTCGCCATCGCCTGCTCGACGGACTCCTGGAGCCCCTCCGGGTCGCGGTAGACGCCGGCGAGCACGCCGAGCACGAGCTGCCCGCGGATGACCACCTGCTCGATGTCGAGCACGTCCACGTCGTGCCGCGTGAGCACGGCGAACAGCACGGACGAGACCCCGGGCTTGTCCGGACCGGTCGTGGTGATGAGGACGGGAGTCTGGCTCACTGGTTCGGTATCCCTCGTTCGTCTCGGCACCGACGCTTAGGCCACGGCGAGTCGGCACGCCCAGTCTGGCCTCCAGCGGCGGCGGGCAGAACGCCCCCGTGCCGTGCTTCACACCGCGGGTGCCACTAACGGGCGACGAGAGGGGTGGTGCGGGGTCGGGATGAGGCCTGGCGGACCAGTGCGGCTGGGCGCGGCGACGGACGAGCCGCCCGGGCTAGACAGGGAGCGTGATGGATCGAGCCTCGTGAGCGTTCATCCCGATTAAGACCAGCACAACCGCTCCCACCCCGCCAGCACAGGCCAACCCCGGCCCCTGGCACCCCGGCTCGGCAGCCCTCATCCGGCATGAAAAACGGCGCGTGCCCGACCGAGAAATCCTCGACCGGGCACGCGCCGTGCGACTGTTCCGAGCGCCGTTACTGCTCGCTCGCGTTGTCCTTGCTGTGGTCGCCCGGCATGGTGGCGTCCACGAGCTTCTGCGACGGGGCCGCGACGTGCTTGGCCTTGCCGAAGAAGCCGATCTCGCCTTCCGCGTGCAGGCGTTCGACCATGTGCGGGTAGTGCAGCTCGAACGCGGGCCGCTCGGAGCGGATCCGGGGCAGTTCGGTGAAGTTGTGCCGCGGCGGCGGGCAGGACGTGGCCCACTCGAGCGAGTTGCCGTAGCCCCACGGGTCGTCGACCGTGACGATTTCGCCGTACCGGTAGCTCTTGAACACGTTCCAGATGAACGGCAGCGTGGACGCCCCGAGGATGTACGCGCCGATCGTGGAGATCGTGTTCAGCGTGGTGAACCCGTCGCTGGCCAGGTAGTCCGCGTAGCGCCGCGGCATGCCTTCCGCGCCCAGCCAGTGCTGCACCAGGAACGTGGTGTGGAAGCCGATGAACGTGGTCCAGAAGTGCCACTTCCCGAGCTTCTCGTCCATCATCCGGCCGGTGATCTTCGGGAACCAGAAGTAGATCCCGGCGAAGGTCGCGAACACGATCGTGCCGTAGAGGACGTAGTGGAAGTGCGCCACCACGAAGTAGCTGTCCGACACGTGGAAGTCGATCGCCGGAGCGGCCAGCATGATGCCGGTCAGACCGCCGAAGAGGAACGTGACGATGAAGCCCATCGAGAAGATCATCGGCGTCTCGAAGGACAGCTGGCCCTTCCACATCGTGCCGATCCAGTTGAAGAACTTCACGCCGGTCGGGACCGCGATGAGGAACGTCATGAAGGAGAAGAACGGCAGCAGGACCGCGCCGGTCGCGTACATGTGGTGCGCCCACACCGCCACCGACAGCGCCGCGATCGACAGCGTCGCGAAGACCAGGCCCTTGTAGCCGAACACCGGCTTGCGGCTGAAGACCGGGAAGATCTCCGACACGATCCCGAAGAACGGCAGCGCGACGATGTAGACCTCTGGATGGCCGAAGAACCAGAACAGGTGCTGCCACAGGATCACCCCGCCGTTGGCCGGGTCGAACACGTGGGCTCCGAGGTGCCGGTCCGCCAGCAGGCCGAACAGGGCCGCGGTGAGGATCGGGAACGCGAGCAGGATCAGGATGCTCGTGATCAGGATGTTCCAGGTGAAGATCGGCATCCGGTACATCGTCATGCCGGGCGCGCGGAGGCAGACCACGGTGGTGATCATGTTGACCGCGCCGAGGATCGTGCCGAGACCGGACACCGCCAGGCCGGCGATCCACAGGTCGGCTCCGACGCCGGGCGAGTGGATGGCGTCCGACAGCGGCGTGTAGGCGAACCAGCCGAAGTCGGCGGCGCCGCCGGGCGTCAGGAAGCCGGACAGCACGATCAGGCTGCCGAACAGGAACAGCCAGTAGGAGAACGCGTTCAGCCGCGGGAACGCCACGTCGGGCGAGCCGATCTGCAGCGGCAGGATGAAGTTCGCGAACCCGAACAGGCTCGGCGTCGCGTACAGCAGCAGCATCACCGTGCCGTGCATGGTGAACAGCTGGTTGTACTGCTCCTGCGACAGGAACTGCTGCCCCGGCTGGGCGAGCTCCGTCCGGATGAGCATGGCCATCGCGCCGCCGATCATGAAGAAGGCGAACGACGAGACCAGATACATGATCCCGATCTGCTTGTGGTCCGTCGTGCGGAACAACCGCAGCAGGTACGAACCCTTTGCCGTCTCGCGCGCGGGATACGGGCGCGTCGCGATCGGCTTGGGGGCTACGGCCGTCACTCCTGCCTCCAACACTGCAACCTTGTGGTGGTCAACTTCGGGGCGCTCGGGCTCAGGCGGGCCTGATTCCGGGCGGTCAAGGGGATCGTAGCCCTCGGTACCGACAGTCGCTCGCACCGGCTGGTTAGATCACCGCATGACCGACCCGTACCGCGTCGCGGCGGTCTCTTCGGCGCTCGCCGTCGGCCGCCGGTTCGGCCTCCCGGCCGATGCCGCCGAGGTGCTGCACGAGCGCTCGAACGTGCTGGTGAGGATGGGTCCGGTCGTGGCGAGGGTCCCGGCCACCACCCGGCTGCTGCGGCCGGACGCGACCGCGGGGCTCGAGCGGGATGTCGCCCTTTCGGCCTATCTCACCGAACGTGGTGTGCGCGTCGTCTCACCGGCCGCGGATCCCCCGGCCGGACCGCATTTCGCCGAGGGCCTGCCGGTCACGCTCTGGCACTGGACCCCGCACGATCCGGACCATCGGCACGGGCCGGACGAGACCGCCGGATCGCTCGCCCGGGTCCACGCCGCGTTGCGCGACTACCCGGGCGAACTGCCCTCCCGCGGCCCGGTCGGCGAACTCCTGGACACCGTCACGCGCGACGCTTCGCTGTTGGACGGTTTCGCGGACCGGATCCGCGCGGAGACCGAACGACTAGCGGCGCTGCTGCCGTCCGGCCCGGTCCAGGCCCTGCACGGCGACGCGCACCCCGGCAACCTCATCGAGACCGCCGACGGTCCGTGCTGGCTCGACTTCGAGGACACCTGGCGCGGACCACTCGAATGGGACCTGGCGATCCTCGCTCGGCAAGGCGGCCCGGAGTTCCTGGCCGCGTACCCGGGCGAAGCGGACGAAGCCGTTCTCGCGACGTGTACGCAGCTTCGCTTGCTCTTCGCAGTGGCGTGGCGGTTCTTGATCGCACAGCGTTTCCCGCACCGCCTCGCCGATGCGCGCGCCGCAGCGGTCGAGTACTTCAGCTGACCCAGCCGAGGATCGCTTCGACCACGCCAGCCGGGTCCTCCAGCGGCGTCAGGTGCCCGACGTCGGGAAGGACCGCGAGAGTCGCGTCGGGAAGCGCTTCGACCATGGTGTTGGCGGCGTCGAGCGGCGTGATCGCGTCGCGCTCCCCCACGATGACGAGCACCGGTACGTCCGTTTCGCGCAGCAGGTCAACGGAATCAGGCCGGTTGCGCATCGCCCGCGCGGCCCAGGCGACCCCGGACGGCGGCTGCGCGTCGATCAATTCGCGCACGCGCGCGAGGACGTCGGCGGACGCGGTGTCGGCGAGAAGGTTCGGCAGGTTCGCGTCCGCCAGCCAGTTTTCGACGCCATCGGCCTCCGCCCGGTTCGCGACGTCGAGCCGGGTCTGCGCGGCTTCGGGGGTGTCCGCGGTGGCTTTGGTGTCGATGAGGACCAGTCCCCCGACGCGCTCGGGAGCCTGCCGCAGGACGGCCATCGCGAGGTAGCCGCCCATCGAACAGCCGCCGAGAACCACCTGGTCGAGTTCGAGCTTGTCGAGGAGCGCGACGACGTCCCGGGCAGCGTCGGCGAGATCGGGCTCGGCTTCGGTTTCGGGCAACGGGCTCCGGCCGAGACCGCGCTGGTCGGGCGTGATGACCCGGAGGCGTTCCGCGAGCGGCGCGCGGACCGGGTCCCACATGCGGGCGTCGAGCGGGAAGGCGTGCAGGAGCACCAACGGCAGTTCGGTCATGGCGGAGATTGTCGTCTTTATTGCTTCGGTTTTTGTCGTACCCCGTCGTTATGGTCGAGGGCGTGACAGAGATCGTGACGGAAAGGCTGGTGCTGCGGCACTTCGTGGAGACCGACCGGCAGGCAGTGGCGGAGATCCAGAGCGACCCGGAGACGAACCGGTACAACCCGCGTCCGCCGGACACCGCGACCACGCTGGTGATGTTCGACAGCTGGCTCGAACACTGGGCGGAGTTCGGCTACGGATACCTGGCGGTCCGGGAGCGGGGCAGGCCGGAGGCGGCCGACGGGTCGGACGTGATCGGCATGGCCGGAGTGCGCAACCGGGAGTTCCGGGGCGAGAAGGTGCTGAACCTGGCGTACCGCTTCCGGCCGTCGGCGTGGGGGAAGGGCTACGCGGCGGAGGCGGCGCGGGCGTCGGTGGAGTGGGCGGAACGGGAGATCCCGGCGATTCCGGTGCTGATCAGCGTGGCGGTGACCAATGCGCCGTCGTTGCGGGTGGTGGAGAAGCTGGGGTTCACGGAGTACGTGGAGGAGGAGTACGAGGGGGCGGTTTCGCGGCACTTTCGGCGGTGACGGGGTTTCGCGAGATGAGGGGTTCGGAGGTGGTGGGCGTTCGGTGGTGATGGATGTTCGGTGGTGATGGATGTTCGGCCGCCTGCGTCAACCGCGATGCGGTCCGGCGGGATCGAGCGCGGTGCCAGGAAGCCTTTCGTGGTAACCGTTTCCCCGGTCACCAACGCCGGTTCGGCCGACGCCGGGCCCGGGCTTCCCAGCAGGGGCGATGCCAATGCCGACGATCCGCGACGCCGCCGGTCTCGTCCGCGGGCCAGACGACCAGGTGCGGGACGCCGGGCCGGATCTCGTGGTCGCAGCCGGGGCAGCGGTAGGTCTTGGCGGCTTGCGAGCCGGGGACGGTGCGCACCAGCCAGTCCCCGTCGGGACCGGATTCGCTGCGGGCCCAGCCGCTGACCGCACCGGCGTCCGGACGCTCGCCGGAAGCGGGACGGCCTCGGCCGGGTCGATTGCGTCTGGGCACGCAGTCACGGTAACTGGACGTCCGGGGGAAGGCGCAGCCACGCACCCCGAACTACCGGCTCAGCCTGGCTGCCGGGGAAGCGCCTCTCGCGGACCCCGCTGAATTGGCTGACCGCAACCACTCGCGTTCGGTGCGTTGAGTGAGCCAGGGACGCCGGATATCTCGATCCAGGGCCGCAGCGGGGCAGGAATCGAGCACCCCGAAGCGGCGTTCGGGTCGTCGATCAACCCCGCGCAATCACCAATCGAGCACCCCGAAGCGGCGTCCAGTTCATTGACCACCCCTGCGCAATCACCAATCGAGCACCCGAAACAGCGTCCAGGTCGTCGATCAACCCCGCGCGATCGCCAGCGGAACCAGCTGCTCCGCCGACGTCAGCGAACCGTGCTGGCCCACCAGGTTCGTCTCCACCGCTTCGGCCAGTTCGCGCACCATGCCGAACGTCCCGGTCGCCGCGGCGACGACGTCGCCGATTCGCGGGCGTACCCGGTCGCTTACCGCGGTACCGAACCAGCCTGCGGCGATCGCCTCTTCGCGCGGCAGGACCCAGGCCCGCGAACCCAGCACCGAACGCCACGCGGCCACGACATCCGCGGTCGCGCCGGGTTCCGTGTAGACATGTCGTGCGCGGACTTCGCCGCCGAAAGCGCGGACGCCTGCCAGCAGTTCCGGTGTGTCCTCCAGGTTCAGTTTCTCCTCGACGGTCACCATCCCGTGGTCCGCCACCACCGCCAGCACCGCACCGGCGGGCAGTCCGTCCACAATGGACTCTACCAGGCGGTCGACGTGACGGAGTTGCATGCGCCACGCGGTCGAGCCGGGGCCGTAGAGGTGGCCCAGCAGGTCCAATTCACTGTGGTAGGCATAGCAGAACGACCGCGAAGACAGGACGTCCAAGGTTCGCGCGGCCAGGTCGCCCAGCGCGTGCACGCCGACGTATTGGGCACCGCCCTGGGTCGCTTGGGTCAGGGCGGTGTTGGCGAAATGCGCCGAGGACACCACTGCGGCCTCGATCCCGGCGGCGGCGGCGCGTTCGAAGGTCGTCGGCAGGGGTTGGACTTCTCGCGGAGGCAGGGAGCCTCGCAGGTCGCTGCCGTCTTCGTGGGAGCGCCAGCGCAGGGCGTTCATGACGCCCGCGCCCGGGATCTCGAAGGTGTAGCCGACCATGCCGTGCTCGCCGGAAGCCAAGCCGGTGCCGATCGCGGCGACGCCGGCCGCAGTGGTCGACGGGAAGCCGACTCGCAGGGGGCTGCTGGCCAGTTCGGTGAGGACGGGGGCGTCCGCGGCGTGCTGGGCGAGCAGTTCCCAGCCGAGGCCGTCGATGAGGAGCACGCAGGCACTGCGGGCTTCGGGCAACGCCAGGCCGCCGTCTTCGCCGGGCACGCCCAGCGCGCCGAGCAGGGCTGGAACGACCTGGCCTAGGTGCGGAACATCCGCGTACTGGGGCACATCCACCCGGACAGCTTCCCACCAACGCGGCCCGCCAGCGATAATCACGGCATGCCCACCTACGCCTACCGTTGCCGCGACTGCACCGAGACGTTCGAACTCCAGCGCCCGATGGCGGAGTCGAGCGCGCCCGCCCCTTGCCCGGAGGGGCACACGGACACGGTCAAGCTGCTCACGACCGTCGCGCTCACCGGCTCGGCCTCCGCACCCGCACCCGCTGGCGGAGGATGCTGCGGGGGCGGTTGCTGCAGCTGACCGGCACCGAGCACGCTTACTGGCGCGGGCATCCGCACCGGCTGGCGGAGGCGGTTGCTATAGCTGATCGGCGCGAGCGCGCTCACCGGCTCAGCCTCCGCACCCGCACTCGCACCCGCTGGCGGAGGGTGCTGCGAAGGCGGTTGCTGCAGCTGATCAGCGCGAGCACGCTCACCGGCTCAGCCTCCGCACCCGCACCGACTGGCGGAGGATGCGGCGGAGGCGGCTGCTGCAGTTCATCGGCACCGAGTCGGGCCGCGGCATTCGCCGTCAGCCCGACCGGAGCCGAATCGCTCAGCAACCCTTCAGAGCCTGATCCAGATCAAGCCACAAGTCCTCAACATCCTCCAGCCCGGCCGAAAGCCGCAGCAAACCGTGCGTGATGCCTGAGCCGGTGCGGTCGTCCTCGGCGACGATTCGGTGCGTCAGGGAAGCCGGGTGCTGGATCAAGGTGTCCACGCTGCCCAGGCTCACCGCGGGCGTGATCAGCCGGACGGCGCCGATCACCGCGTGCGGGTCGCCGGTTACCTCGAAGGCCACCAGCGGGCCGCCCAGTTTCGGGTAGTGCACGGTGCTCACCGAGGGGTGCGAGGCTAGCCGCGAAGCCAAAACAGCGGCCGTTTCCGAAGCGGCCTTGACGCGCAGCGGGAGTGTCGAAAGGCCACGCAGCAACAGGTATCCGGCGAGCGGGTGCAGCACACCACCGGTGGCGAAGCGCAGGGAACGCAACCGCGCGGCTTCCTCCGCATCGCAAGCCACGATGCCGCCCATGACGTCGCCATGGCCGCCCAGGAACTTTGTCGCGCTGTGCAGCACCATGCGGGCACCGAGACGGCCGGGACGCTGCAGGACCGGCGTCGCGAAGGTGTTGTCGACCAAAACCGGGACGTCGCCGCACGCCTCGGTCAGGGTGGCGATGTCCAGTTCGCTCAGGGTCGGGTTCGCGGGCGTTTCAACGAAAACCAGGCCGGTGTCGGGGCGCAATGCGTCGGCGACATCCTCGGGGGCGGTCCAGGTGACCTCGGTGCCCAGGAGTCCGGTGGTCAGCAAGTGATCGGTGCAGCCGTACAGCGGGCGGACGCCGACGATGTGGCGTTTTCCTTGCGACACCGCGGAAAGCAGGCACGCCGAGACCGCCGCCATGCCGCTGGCGAAAGCTACGGCGTGATCGAAGCCTTCGAGTTCCGCGAGCGCTTGCTCGAACCGTTCGACGGTCGGGTTGCCGATCCGGCCGTAGATGCCGGTGACGTTCCCGCCCGCGGCGAATTCGTCGATCCGGCGGGCCTCCTCGGCGCTGTCGCGCGCGGGGTAGGTCGTGGAGAAGTCGAGCGGGGCGGCGTGCAGACCGAGGTCGGCGAGATCGTCGCGACCGGCGTGGACGGCTCGGGTGCGCAGGGCGGAAGTCATGGCAGTCACGTTCGGACAAGCAACGGTCGCAAAGCAATAATCTCGGATAAGATTCGAGAATGTCCGACACAGTCGAACTCAGTACGGTTGATCTTGAGATTCTGCGGGTGCTGCAGAACGATGCCCGGACGTCGAACAAGGAGCTGGCTGCGGCGGTCGGGCTCGCGCCGTCGACCTGTCTGGACCGGGTGGCGCGGCTCCGGGAGACCGGCGTGATCACCGGCCAGCACGCCAAGGTCGACGCGGCGAAGGTGGGGCGTCCGCTGGAGGCGTTCCTGTTCGTGCAGGTCCGGCCGCATCGTCGGCCGCTGGTGGAGCAGTTCGTGGAACATCTGCTGGCGCTGCCGGAAATCCGCGCGGTCTACCACCTGACCGGGCCTGACGACTTCCTCGCGCACGTCGCCACCACCTCGGCCGCTGAATTGCAACGGCTGGTGCTGGACGAACTCACCTCCCGCGACGAGGTCGCCCGTGTGCACACGAACCTCGTGTTCCAGCAGTGGCAAGGCGGTCCGCTGCTGCCGCCGGACGGCGAGCCCGCTCAGGGCGCGCGCATCCGCCAGCGCAACCGATGAGCTGACTGGCAGGCTCGCGCAACGCAAAGCAAGAACAAGCCCTGCTCAGCCGGACTGCTCAGCGCGGTTGTCGTACTCCTCGCGGGCATCGAGAACCTCATTCAAGTGCAGCACCGACCACTCCGTGAGCGCCTTCAGAGGTGCCCGCAGCGACTCGCCCAACGGAGTCAGTGCGTACTCCACGCGCACCGGCACGGTCGGGTACACCGTTCGCCGGACGATGCCGTCGCGTTCGAGGGCGCGCAGCGTCTGGGTGAGCATCTTCTCGCTCACTCCCGCCAATCGGTTGCGCAGCTGGGTGAACCGGCACGGTCCCGCTTTGCCGAGTTCGCCGAGCACGAGGATCGACCACTTGTCGCCGATCCGGTCGAGGAGGTCGCGGGACGGGCATCCGCGCGTGTACGGATCCCACGAGGATGTCGTCCCCGTCACGGCCTTGGCGGTTGCCACAGCGCTCACCTCACTGCTTTCCGACGGGTGGCTACCTTACCAAAAAGTGGCTACTTCCCGATAGGAAGTCGCCAGGTCATCGTGGACCGCGACGCCGCAGGAGGCCTGCGGCAGGAAGTCCCGCCGACACCGGAAAGGTGCTCCCACGATGTACCCCCGCACCGCGCTGCTCGCCCTCACCGCCCTGGCTGCCTTCGCGGTTCCCGCCACGGCCGCAACCCGTGAAGGCAGCCCCGCCACGATCACCATCAACGGCGCCAACGCCTATCCCGAAAGCATCGCGACCGACAACCGATACGTCTACACCGGCAGCATCGCCGACGGCACCGTCTACCGCGGGCGCCTCGGGTCGAAGACTCTCGATCCCTTCCTGCCCGGCGGTCGCGACGGCCGCACCGAGGTCGCGGGGATCAAGGTCAGCGGCAATCGCCTGGTGGTCGCCGGAGCTTTCACCGGGCGCTTGTTCACCTACACCAGCACCGGGAAACTCGTTGCCAGCTATAGCGTCCCCGACTCGGGCGAGAAGACCCTCGTGAACGACGAAGCCGTCACACCCCACGGCGACGTCTACGTCACCGACTCGTTCCGCCCCGTGCTCTACCGGATCCCGGCCGCCGAGGTGCACGGCCCGGCCACCGGCGCCCACCGGATTCTCCAGACCGCCTATCGCCTGCCGGACTACGTGGCCGGCCAGTCCAACGGCAACGGCATCGTCGCCACCCCCGACGGAAAATCGCTGATCATCGGCTACTGGTACAGCGGCGCGCTCTACCGGCTCACCCTCGCGACCGGCGAAATCCGCAAGATCGCCGCGCCGCCGCTGACCAGCGCCGACGGCATACTGCTGCGCGGGAACACGCTGTACGTCGCACGCTCCGTGAACAACGAGATCACCACTGTGCGGCTGTCCTGCGATTACACCCAGGCCACCGTCGTCGGCGACCGCACCTACCCTGGCGCCGACACCACGACCGGCGTCGCCGTGAGCGGGAACCGGCTGCTGGTGAGCAACTCCCAGATGAACGGGTACCTGCGCGGTGAACCGCCGACCAGCCCGGTGTTCACCCTCGAAAGCTTGCCCCTGCACTGATTACGCGCGGCAGCGCAAGATGGACGGGTGCAGATCAGCTTCCTGACCGAATCCGACCGCGGCGACTGGGAAACTCTCGCCCGCGGCAAAGACGCCTACTTCGACGTCGAGCGCGCCGACGAAAGCTACGACCGGACCTGGCGCCGCCTGCTTGACGACGACCGGATCCGCGGGATCGCCGCCAAGCTGGACGGTGCGATGGTCGGCATCGCGCACTACCTGTTCCACGCCAGCATCTGGTACTCCGGGAAGTGCTACCTCGCCGACCTGTTCGTGTCCGAGAACGTCCGGCGCAAGGGAGTCGCGACGGCGTTGATCGAATGGGTCGCCCGCGACGCCGAGGAGCACGGTTTTCCGTCGCTCTATTGGAATACGCTCGAGGACGCCCCGGCCCGCGCGCTTTACGATCGGGTAGGAAAATTCCACGACGGCTTCATTCTCTACACGTACAAGCGTCAGTAATCCTTGAATCCCTTGCCAGTCTTGCGACCCAATCGTCCGGCGGTCACCAGGTGCTCCAGCAACGGCGCTGGAGCAAAGCCTTCTTCGCGGAACTCGTTGAACAGAGTCCGCTCGATCGCCAGCGACACGTCCAGCCCGACCACGTCCAGCAATTCGAACGGTCCCATCGGCAACCCGCAGCCGACCTTCATCGCGGTGTCGATGTCGTCCGCCGAGGCGTAATGCGCCTCCAGCATTTTCACCGCGTCGTTGAGATACGGGAACAACAACGCGTTCACGATGAATCCGGCCCGGTCGCCGCAATGGACAGGGTGTTTGCCGACCGCCGCGCACACCGCGGTCGCGGTGGCGGTGACGTCCGGGGCGGTCGCGATCGTCGACACCACTTCCACCAGTTTCATCACCGGCGCCGGGTTGAAGAAGTGCAGGCCGACCACGTCGCCGGGACGCGAGGTCGCCGCCGCGCATTCGATGACCGGCAGCGAGGACGTCGTGGTCGCGAGCACCGCACCTGGCCGGACGACCTCGTCCAAAGCCGAAAACACCGCCTGCTTAACGGAAAGCTCCTCGGCCACCGCCTCGACCACCAGGTCGACCTCGGCGAGTTCCTCGAACTCCGTCACCGGGCGGATCCGGCCAAGCGCGGCGGCAGCGTCCTCTTCGGACAGTTTGCCCTTCACCACGGCCTTGTCGAGCGACTTCTTCACCTTCGCCACCGACGCTTGCGCCTTCTCCATGCTCCGCGCGCGCAGCACGACGTCAAAACCGCGCTTGGCGAACACTTCCGCGATGCCGGTGGCCATGGTCCCGGTGCCGATCACGCCGACAGTGCGCACTTCGCGAGCCACCGAAGAGTCCACTTCGGACGAAGCGACCGAATCCACCACCACCGGCGAATCCGGTGCGTCGTAGGTGTAAAAACCGTGGCCGCTCTTTCGTCCCAGTTGACCCGCGGTGATCATCTGCTTCAGCAGCGGTGCGGGAGCGTGCAGCCGGTTGCGGGATTGGTGGTACATCGTGTCGAGGATTTCGTACGCGGTGTCCAGCCCGATCAAATCGAGCAGCGCGAGCGGGCCCATCGGGTAGCCGCAGCCGAATCGCATTGCCGCGTCAAGATCTTCGCGAGTCGCGTAGCGCTGCTCGTACATCCGCACCGCGTGGTTGAGGTAGCCGAACAGCAGCGCGTTCGCGATGAACCCGGCCCGGTCGCCCATCACCACCGGCGATTTGCCCAGCTTCTGCGCGAATTCCACGATGTCGGAGACCACGTCCGGTTCCGTCACCACCGTGCGCACGACCTCGACCAGTTTCAGCACCGGCGCCGGGTTGAAGAAGTGCATCCCGACGACCTTGCCCGGCCGCGCGGTGTGCACGCCGATCTCGGTGATGGACAGCGACGACGTATTGGACGCGAACACCACGTCCGGCCGCGTCACCTGGTCCAACTGGGTGAACACCTCGGCCTTCGCCGCGAGATTCTCCGGGATCGCCTCGATCACCAGGTCCACTTCGGACAGATCGGCGAGCGAGGTGGTGGCGCGGATCCGGCCCAGCAGTGCCTCCCGGCCCGCCTCGTCGAGCTTTCCGCCCGCGAGCGCCCGTTCGGTCGAATGCCGCAGATGGCCGAGGCCGCGTTCGACGCCCGCCTCGTCCAGTTCCACCGCGATCACGTCGAGCCCGCTGCGGGCGAGCACCTCCGCGATGCCCGCGCCCATCGTGCCAAGACCGACCACACCGACCGTCGAGATTTCCCGTGCCACAAGGCCTCCAGAGGTTACCCGCTGGTAATTGCCGCTCACTGTGCCACGCGAGACCCCCGAAAGCACATCGGAATCGAGTCAGTCAGGGCGAAGTCACCCGGTCGGAAACCCGCAGGTCACTCCCCGAAGTTCGCCTCCACCAGCTCGGCCACCTTCGCGACCGCCTCGCTCGCCTGCAGTCCGCGGGCCCGCACCACGATCCGGTCGCCTTGCCGCGCACCGAGGGACATCAGCGCCAGCACGCTGTGCGCGTCCGCCTCCTGCTCGCCCAGCCGGATCGACACCTCGGCCTCGAATTCGGCCAGGCTGCGCACCACGACCGCGGCCGGGCGCGCGTGCAGGCCGACGTCGTTGGTCAGCGTGAATTCCTTCTCCACCACGCCTTCCTCGCTGGCCGCCGAAGCCTCGGTGAAAGCCAGGTCGGGCGCGACCCCGGCACTCGCCGCGGCCTCGCCCACCGCCTTGGCGTTCGCGCCGCCCTGCGCAGCGACGGCCGCCGCCACCGCGCCTTCCACCAGCGGTGCGTCGACGACCACCGCGGCGGACGGATCGGCCAGCGACTCTACCGCCAGCTCAGCGGTCATCTGCGCGCTGCCGAGGTCGTACAGCAGCACCACGCCGTCGCCGGAATCGGCGCGTTGGGTGGCGGCCACGACCTCGTCGTAGTCGGTGCCGATGCCGCCGCCGTCGGGCAGCCCGCCCGCCGGAACGATCCGGACGTCCGGGGCCATCTGAGCAGCCAGTTCGGCCAGTCCTTCGGCCAGTTTCGCGCTGTGCGACACAAGAACGATTCCGACGGTCACCGGGCGGCCTCCGCGAACGCGCGCAGCAGCAGAGCTGTCGAACGGGCACCCGGATCCATGTGTCCGACCGCGCGTTCCCCGAGGTACGAGGCGCGGCCCTTGCGCGGGATCAAGTCCACAGTGGACTCCGCGCCGCGGTCGGCCCCGTCCGCCGCCGCGGTGAGCACATCGGCGATGGTGCCGTCGGCAGCGCCTTCAGCCGCCGAGATGGCCGGGATCAGCGCGTCGACCATCGTCGCGTCGCCTCCGACCGCCTTGCCGCGCGCTTGCACGCCTTCCAAGGCCGCGCGCAATGCGTCCAGCAGCAGCGGAACGTCGATCTCCGCCGCGTCGCCGAGCTTCGCCGACGCACGCAGGAAAGCCGTGCCGTAAAGCGGTCCGGCCGCGCCGCCG
This sequence comes from Amycolatopsis sp. NPDC003676, assembly GCF_053587275.1. Lineage (NCBI taxonomy): Bacteria > Bacillati > Actinomycetota > Actinomycetes > Pseudonocardiales > Pseudonocardiaceae > Amycolatopsis > Amycolatopsis sp. NPDC003676. Next base: position 10,733 of record NZ_JBSFNS010000046.1, on the reverse strand, counting down.
ACCTTGGAAATCAGTGTGGTGGCAGCGAGTTTCACCACCCCGGCCGGCGTTTCCGGCACCGCGGTCTCCAGCGCGGAGACGATCGCGGTGAAGCCCCGGCTCATGTTCTCGCCGTGGTCGGCGTCGCCGATCGCACGGTCGAGGTCCACCAGTTCGGTGCGGTGTTCGGCGATCACTTCGGCGGCGGCGCGCACCGCGGCCGCGACCCCTTCGGCAGTGCAGGCCATCAGATCCCCCACCGCAGCGCGGGCGTGCGCACCGGCGCGTCCCACAGCTGCGTAAGCTCGTCGTCCAATTTCAGCAGGGTCAGGCTGATGCCCTGCATTTCCAGGCTCGTGATGTACGGGCCGACCAGCCTGCGCTCGACCAGGATGCCGCGCTCGGCCAGCAGCCGCTCGGCGATGCCGTGCGCGAGGTACAGCTCCAGCTGCGGCGTGCCGCCCATCGAGTTGGTGAACAGCAGCACCTTGTCGCCGGCGGAGAACGGCAGGTCGGACACCACGGCCTCGACCATCCGGGCGACCAGCGCGTCGGCCGGCACGGCGGGGATCCGCTCGCGGCCGGGCTCGCCGTGGATGCCGATGCCGAATTCGATTTCGTTGTCGCCGAGGTCGAAACTCGGCTCGCCGACGTGCGGAACGGTCGGCGCGGACAGCGCCACCCCGATCGACCGCACCTGCCCGATCACCTTGCGCGCCAACGCTTCCACCGCATCCAGCGAATCGCCGCGCTCGGCCGCCGCGCCAGTGATCTTCTCCAGCAGCACGGTTCCGCCGACGCCGCGCCGCCCGGCGGTGAACGTGGAATCCTTGACCGCCACGTCGTCGTCGATGACCACGCTGCGCACGTCCAGGTCCTCGGCCGCGGCCAGTTCGGCGGCGGTCTCGAAGTTCAGCACGTCGCCGGTGTAGTTCTTCACGATCAGCAGCGCACCGGCCGGACCGGTGGTGGCGGCGATCGCGCCCTGCACCGCGTCCGGGGTCGGCGAGGTGAACACCGGACCGGGCACCGCGGCGTCGAGCATCCCTGGCCCGACGAACCCGCCGTGCAGCGGTTCGTGCCCGGACCCGCCGCCGGAGACCACCGCGACCTTGCCCGCCACCGGCGCGTCCGCGCGCACGACCAACGCCGGATCGTCGCGCACGCGCAGCAGGTCCGCGTGCGCGACCGCGAGCCCTCTCAGCGATTCGGCGACAACGGCCGCCGGATCGTTGATGATCTTCTTCATGGCGGACCTCCGGCACCTCGGCGTCGTGGACTGCCCCAACCTATGAGGTCGCCCGGCCCGCCGCAAAGCGCCCCCTGGTCACGCCTTGGGCAGTTTCCCGGCCAGCTGCTTGGCCAGCCCGACGGTCTTGCCGCACGGGTCGTCCTTGTCCGCCTGCGCGTCGGAGTTCGTGTACTCCAGCTGGACAACCTCGACGTGGTCTTCCTTCCACTGCCGGTGCTGCCATTTGACCTGGCAGCTCGATCCGGAGGTGCCCTGCTTCGCGTACGCCTGGTTCGGCGTGCCGACGTCGGCCTTCAGCCAGCCGTCGCCCTCGGACGGCGCGATGCCGGGGAACATCGTGACCCGGACGCTCGGGATGAGGCCCCATTCGCACGAGTGCAGCCCGGACGCCCTTGGCGTCCCGCCCTTCACGACGCCGTCCACCGCGGCGGTGTCGAGCACCGTGCACGGATCGACAGCCAGCAGCGAGCCCGGGCCTGGCGTGTACTTCTGCGGGTTGTTGTGCAGTTTCTCGACGGCCGTCGCGACGAGCTTGCGGCCGGCCGCGCAGGCGTCGCCACCGGTGTAGTCGATCCGGAAGGACACCCCGAAGGTCGGGTTCCGCGCGGTCAGCGCGCTGACCACGCAGCCGGACCCGCCGCCGAGGTCGGGCACCTCGACCTGCGGCAGGCCGCCGACCGCACCGGTGGTCTTGTCCGAAGCGAACGTCACGATGCCGCCGACCTCGACGCTCGCGCGGATTTCCTTGCCGCCTGGGTCGTTCGCCTTGGCGACGCAGGAGTCGAACTGCGTGCTCGACGCCGTCGCCTCGCCCTGCATCGTGCCGAGCGGGCTCATCGCGGTCTTGTCCACGAACTGGCACGGCAGCAGGTCGCGCAGGACGGCCGGGGCGACCGCGGGATCGGTGATGGGGCCGGAAGTCGCGGCGCCGTCCCCGGCGGCGGGGACGGTCGTGCGCGCGAAGTTCTCCTTGCCCAGATTCGGGCCGCCGCACGCGGACACAGCGGACGCCGCGACGATGCCCGCGGCGACCAGGGCGGACAACTTCAGGAACCGGCCGAACCGGCGATCGTGCACCACGTCCGGCAACCTAGCGGGCTAGGTTGCCGGACGTGGGAACAACCCGGTTATTCGGCGGGTGAGCTTTCCGTCGTTTCCGTGGACGGCGGCACGACCAGCGGCCGCAGCACCGCCCACAGCACGAACAACGCGGTCACCACCAGCAGGCCGATGCCCGACCAGAGGTTGATGTTCACGTCGGCGGCCTTCTTCAGATCGGCGTCGCTGGTGAACCCGGCGCCCATGATCGTGAGGATCACGCCGTAGACGCCGAGCAGCAGCGCGATGATCAGCCGGATGTCGAAGGCGCCCGCCTTGTGCGGCCGCGAGGTTTTCTCGGTCATGCGGGCCTCCTCAGAAGATGATGTTGAGGGCGATGGTGATCACGAGGACGATGCCGGCCAGCAGACCCGGCTTGCGGTACCAGCCCGCGTTCTCGCCGGTGTTGTCGTGCTTGAGCGCGTCGCGCGGCGTGAGCGAGTAGACCAGGCCGACCAGCTGCGCGTCCGGCTTCGGCTGAGTGGCCAGCGAAACCCCGATGCTCACCACGATGTCGACGACGAACGCGGTGCCCGCCGCCACGAAGCTGGTGCCCTGACCGGCAAGGGAAAGCACGTCCAGCTGCGAGAGCGCCCAGATGGTGATCGCCGACGCGGTACCGGCCACCAGGCCGATCCACCCGGCGGCCGCGGTCATCCGCTTCCAGAACATGCCGAGGATGAACGTGGCGAACAGCGGCGCGTTGAAGAACGAGAACAGGTCCTGCAGGTAGGTCAGGATGTTCGCGGACTGCGACGCGACGAACGCGGTGCCGATGGCCAGGACCGTCGCGACGACCGTGGTCTTGCGGCCGAGGTTCAGGTAGTAGCCGTCCGGCTTGTCCTTCTTCACGTACGTCTGCCAGATGTCGTACGTGAACACGGTGTTGAACGAGCTGAGGTTCGCCGCCATGCCCGCCATGAACGACGCGAGCAGACCGGCGATCGCGATGCCGAGGATGCCGTTGGGCAGCAGGTCGCGCATCAGCAGCAGGAGCGCGTTGTTCGCGGTGACCCCGCTCGTGGCCGGTTTGTCCGCGAGCAGAAGTCCCTTGTCCTGCAAGTACTCCGGCACCACGACGCCGGCGATCATGCCGGGGATGATGACGATGAACGGCACCAGCATCTTCGGGAACGCGCCGATGATCGGCGTGCGCCGCGCGGCCGACATGCTCTTCGACGCCATCGCGCGCTGGACCTCGACGAAGTTCGTCGTCCAGTAGCCGAACGACAGCACGAAGCCGAGGCCGAACACGATGCCGAGGACGGACAGGAAGTTGTTGCCGAAGCCGGTCAGGTTGTCGCCCGGCCAGGAGTGCAGCTGCGCGGTGCCGCCGGGGCTGTGCGTGATCTTGTCGACCAGGCCCTGCCAGCCGCCGACCTTGACCAGGCCGACGATGGTGAGCGGCAGCAGCGCCACGACGATCACGAAGAACTGCAGCACCTCGTTGTAGATCGCGGCGGACAGCCCGCCCAGCGCGGTGTAGCCGAGCACGATGGCGGCGGCGATGACGATCGACACCCACAGCGGCCAGCCCAGCAGCAGGTTCACGACGCTGGCCAGCAGGAACAGGTTCGCGCCCGCGATGAGGATCTGCGCCGCGGCGAAGCTGATGCCGTTGACGAGATGCGCGGTCGGCCCGAACCGGCGGCGCATGAACTCGGGCACGCTGCGGACCTTGGAGCCGTAGTAGAACGGCATCATCACGAGGCCGAGGAACAGCATCGCCGGGATGGCGCCGATCCAGAAGTAGTGGACCGTCGGCAGGCCGTAGAGGACGCCGTTGGCGGACATGCCCATGACCTCGACCGCGCCGAGGTTCGCGGAAATGAACGCCAGGCCGGTGACCCACGCGGGCAGCGACCGGCCCGACAGCAGGAAGTCGAGGCTGCTCGACACCTGCCTTCGGGCGAGAGCGCCGATACCGAGCACCAGGACGAAATAGAACGCCAACTCGATGTAGTCGATCGGACTCGCGTCGAGCCGCAAGTTCGCGTCGGCGAGGAACGGCACCCCTGCCACCTCCGAATCAAACATTCTCACACAGAAAACACCATCGTTCCTGTCAGACCGGGACAGTACTGCATGGATTCCGAACAGGCACCCCGACACCGCGGTTTTTCACCAACCTGCCGCTGACCTGTGCATTCCGCGTGCCCGGAAGCACCCGTGTTGAGTCCTGTCGCATCACCGGACAAGGACTCACCAAGGTCACAGATTCACCCGATCCGGGAGGGTTCCCCGTCGCCGCCCATAAGATCCCGGAACCTTCGAGGACCCCGGAAAGGACTCCCCTGTGATGACCGGTCCCGCTTCCCCTCTCCGCATGCCAGGACGACTGCGCGGCGCGCTCGTGTTCGTGTTCCTTCAGGCGCTGCTCAACGGCATATTCGGCATCTTCGCCCAGTTGGAGATCGCGAGATGGGTGGACCACGGCCAAGACCCGGCCGGGGTCCTGTACCTGATCGAATTCCTGTCCTACGTCTTCGCCGCCGGACTGCTGGCGTCCGGCATCGCGATCCTGCTCGGCTACGACTGGGGCCGGTGGGCGCTGCTGGTGTGCGAGGGGCTGTCCGCGATCGGCGGGCTGATCAACCTGGTGTCCGGCAGCCCGCAGGCGCTCGTGGGGCTGGTGCTGGCCGGGCTGGTGGTGACGACGCTGTTCCAGCAACAGGTCAAGGACTGGTTCGAGGCGAAGGCGGCGCAGCGCCGGGGCGCGGCTGGTCCGGCTGCCCCGCAACCCGGATCGACGATCTGACGTATGCACTGAACTGAGGGCTCCCGACCTGGGTCGGGAGCCCTTTTCAGTTACCGGCTGGCCTCTTCGAGCCGGGCGAGCCATTCGCGCAGCAGACCGGCTTCGGAGACGCTGAAGCCCGCGTCGGTCACCGGGTCGGCGTCTTTAGTGGGCGTGACGATCCCGAGCAATGCCTGCGCACGGTCGGCGATCGGGGAACTCTCCTCAGGTGCGTCTTGCTCGGTCAGCGCGTTGAGCACGATGTCGCGCAACGGCCGGATCAACTCGACATCCCGCGTTTCTTCCGGCTGGGCGAGCAGGTGCAGAACCGCGCCGGTCGTGGACGCCTCGATGGCCACCGCGGCCGCCTCGACCGAGGTCCGGAGCAGGCCTTGGGCGTTGGCGCGTTCGAGCATGCCGCACAGGATGGCCCGGTTTTCCGCGACTGCCGCGGGCCGGCTGCCCGGCCGGACGCTTCCGTACATCAGCGCGTAGATCGCGGGGTTGGCCAGCCCGAACGCGACGTGCACGTCCCAGCCGCGGCGCAGGTCGTCGATCGGGTCGTCACCGGGTTCGAACGCGCGTTTTTCCGCGAGGTAGCTCTCGAACCCGAAGGTGGCCACGGCGTCGAGCAGCCCGTCCTTGTCCGCGAAAAGCCGGTACAGCGTGGGTGTTTGCACTCCGGCCGCCGTCGCGACAGCCCGGGTGGACAGCCCCGACGGTCCGGCCGCGGTCAGCAATTTCACCGCTTCGCTCAGGATGCGCTCGCGCTGGTCCTCCACTGCCATGTGCCGACGATAACAGAATTCTGTTGACGTTGACACTGACGCTGTCACGGTAATAGCGTTATCAACGTCAACACCGAAAGGATCAGCTCATGCCTTCTGTGCACGTCGCCATCGCCTACTACTCCGGATACGGGCACACGCTCGAGCTCGCGAAGGCCGTCGGCGCGGGTGTCGAATCAGTGCCCGGAGCTCGCGTCGACCTGGTCGACGTAGCCGAGATGTCCGACGCGAAGTGGGAAACCCTCGACGCCGCCGACGCGATCGTCTTCGGCACCCCGACCTACATGGGATCGGCTTCCGGGAAATTCCACGCGTTCGCCGAGGCGACCTCGAAGCGCTGGATGACCCAGCGCTGGCTGGACAAACTCGCGTCCGGGTTCACCAACTCCGGATCGATGAGCGGCGACAAACTGCACACGCTGCAGTACCTCGCGCTGCTCGCCGCGCAGCACGGCATGCACTGGGTCAGCCTCGGCCTGATGCCCGGCTGGAACACCACCACCAGCAGCGAACACGACGACAACCGGCTCGGCTTCTACCTCGGCGCGGGCGCGCAAACGTGGAACGACCAGGGCCCGGACGCCGTCCACGCCGCGGACCTCGCCACGGCGCGCCACCTCGGAGCGCGGGTCGCGACCCAGGCGCTGCGGTATCAGCAGCCGATCGCTTCCTGACCGCCGTCAGAACAGCCGGAACTCGTCGGAATCCGTGCCGCGCAACGCGTCGTAGTCCAGGACCAGGCAGCGGATCCCGCGGTCCTCGGCGAGGACGCGCGCCTGCGGCTTGATCACCTGCGCCGCGAACACGCCCTGCACCGGGGCGAGCAGCGGGTCGCGGTTGAGGAGTTCGAGGTACCGGGTCAACTGCTCGACACCGTCGATTTCGCCGCGGCGCTTGATTTCCACGGCGACCGAACCGCCGTTGGCGTCGCGGGCCATGATGTCCACCGGGCCGATCGCGGTCGGGTATTCGCGGCGGACCAGCGTGTAGCCGTCGCCGAGGGTTTTGATGTGCTCGGCGAGCAGTTCCTGCAGGTGCGCTTCCACGCCGTCCTTCTGCAGGCCAGGGTCGACGCCGAGTTCGTGCTTCGAATCGTGCATGACCTCGGCGAGCGTGATGACGAGTTTCTCGCCGGCCTTGTTCTGGACCGTCCAGATGTCCGGGTCCTCGATGAGCCAGCACGGCGGCGACATCCAGTTCAGCGGCTTGTACGAGCCGCCGTCGGAGTGCACGAGCACCGAACCGTCGGCCTTCACCATCAGGACGCGGTTGGCCATCGGGAGATGCGCGGTCAGCCTGCCGACGTAGTCGACCTGGCACCGGGCGACGACGAGCCTCATCGGACCCGCCCCGCACGGAGCGGGCTGGCTTGCTGGGAAGGGAGCACGAGACGCACCCGCCGAGGGTAGGACAGTCTCGGTGATACTGGCGAGGTGGACCCCATTCAGCGTGTCGCGACCCGCGAGGTGTACCGGAACAACTGGATGACGGTGCGAGAGGACGCCATCCGCCGCGCCGACGGCAGCGACGGCATCTACGGCGTCGTCGACAAACCGACCTACGCACTGGTCATCCCCCTCGACGGCGACCGGCTGCACCTGGTCGATCAGTTCCGGTACCCGGTCGGGATGCGGCGATGGGAATTCCCGCAGGGCACCGCGCCCGACCTCGCCGAGACCCCGCCCGCCGAGCTGGCGCAGCGGGAATTGCGGGAGGAGACCGGGTTGCGGGCGTCGACGTTCACGGAACTGGGAATGCTCGACGTCGCGCCCGGCCTGACCAGCCAGCGCGGGCATGTCTATCTCGCGACCGGCCTCACGGAGGGCGAGCCGGAGCGGGAACTGGAGGAACAGGACATGCGGACGGCGTGGTTCAGCCGGACCGAGGTGGAGAAGATGATCTCCACCGGGGAGTTCTCGGACGCGCAGTCGGTGGCGGCGTACACGTTGTTGCTGCTGCACGAACGCCGCTGACCGCCTTCACGGCACCGGCGGCTCCGACGCTGCTGCCCCAATGCCGCATTGGGTGCGTCAGATGCACCCAATGCGGCATTCGGTGCACCCCACGCACCCAATGCGGCGTTCGGTGCACCCCACGCACCCAATGTGGCGTTCGGTGCGTCAGACGCACCCAATGCCACATTGGGGCGGCACGAAACCGAGGCCAGGGCGCGGAATCAATCCGTCCAGTCGGGCTTGCGCTTCTCCAGGAACGCCGCCATCCCCTCACGCGCGCCCGGCAGTTGCGAAGCCGACGCCATCACCTCGACGGCGATCGCGTACGCGTCGGCTTCCGGACGGTCCAGCTGGGCGTACAGAGTCTGCTTCCCCATCGCCTTGCTGGCCCGGCTGCCGCGGGTCGCGCGGCCGAGCAGGTCCGCGACCGCCTCGTCCAGGGAGTCGTCCGGGACCACGCGGTTGACCAATCCCCAGTCCAACGCCGTCGCCGCGTCGACCACGTCGCCGGTCAAAGCCAGTTCCATCAGGCGTTTCCGTCCGATCGCGCGCGCCACCGGCACCGCGGGCGTGTGGCAGAACCAGCCGCCCTTCCCGCCCGGCAGCGCGAACCCCGAAGACTCCGCCGCGACCGCCAGATCGCACGACGCCACCAGCTGACACCCCGCAGCCGTCGCCAGTCCGTGCACCCGCGCGATCACCACCTGCGGCACTGATTCCATCGTCCGCATGAGCGTCGTGCAGAGGGTGAGCAGCTCGCGCACCCCCATGAGGTCACGCGCGGCGACGTCGCCGAAGTCGTGTCCGGCGGAGAACACCGGCCCCGCCCCCGCCAGCACGATGCCGGTCGCATCGGACTCGCCCGCCGCACGGAACGCGGCGAGCAACTCGCCGAGATGCTCGGCGGACAGCGAATTGCGCCGCGCCGCGCGGTTCATCGTGATGGTGACCGTGTCGCCGTCCCGCTTTACGAGGATGTGCTCGTACTCGCCCATGCCCCGACCGTAACCCCGCTGACCGGGATGCGGAAAGTGCGCCGATACGAATCCGGTCCGACCCCCACCTCCGCCCGCAGCCTGCGCCGCAGGTTCGCAGCACTGCCGAGCCCCGCCCGCTCCGCCACCCGCGCGACCGGCAGATCGGTAGTTTCCAGCAGCCGCTGCGCATGCTGCACCCGCTGGACGAGCAGCCACCGCCCAGGCGTGCTGCCCGTAGCGGCGGCGAACTCGCGATGAAAAGTCCGAGGACTCATCCCCGCGTGCTCCACCAGATCCGGCACCCCTATCTCCTCGGCGAGCCGAGTCATCGCCCAGTCCATTGTGGACGCAATCCCAGGCCGCGAAGCATTGGCAGGCAACGGAGTCTCCGCATACTGCCGCTGCCCGCCTTCCCGAACCGGCGGCATCACCAGACGGCGAGCGAGCCGCGCCGCAACATCCGCCCCATGATCACGCCGCACCAGATGCAGGCAAAGATCAAGACCCCCAACAACCCCCGCCGACGTAAGCACGCCGTCCTGCTCGGTGTACAACACGTCACGCCGAAGCTCCGCCGCCGGCGCAGCTGTCGCGAGCGCGTCCAGATCACGCCAATGCGTAGTAGCAGGCCGCCCGTCAAGCAGGCCCGCAGCAGCGAGCGTGAACGCCCCAGAACAAAGCCCAGCAACCGTTGCCCCACCCCGATGAGCCCGCCGAAGCGCACTTCGCGCGGCGGCAGGCACCTCAGCCAACGGATCGTCACGCCCCGGCGCGAGAATCAGGTCACACTCATCCAGCCCGGAAAGCCCATGCGTCGCAACAACTTCCCCGAACGGCGACACCCGCGTCCGCCCCCGCCCAGGCGCACACACGCGCACCGTGAACGGACCGATCCCACTGTCGGTGCGGTCCTGAGCCCACACCTCCGCGATCACCGCCAGGTCGAACATCCGGCTGCCCGGCAAGAGCAGCACCCCGATCGTGCGCATGGCAGAAAAGTACCGCATCGCGCCTCTTATGCCACTCCCCCTTTGCCGCGGTCACCGCCAAAATCGAGCTCATGACCACCGCATTGCTGCTGATCGACGTCCAACAAGGCTTCGACGACGCCGACTTCTGGGGCCCGCGCAACAACCCTGACGCCGAAGCGAACATCCAAGCGCTGCTGCAGTCTTGGCAGGATCGGCGCGCCCCCGTCGTGCTGGTCCACCACGACTCCATCAAGCCCGATTCGCCCCTGCGCCCAGGCCAGCCAGGCAACGACTTCAAGCCCGAACTAGCCAACGCCCGCCCTGACCTGGTCTTCGGAAAGAAGGTGAACTCCGCCTTCCTGGGCGACATCGACCTGGACGCCTGGTTCAAAACCCGAGGCATCAAGAGCTTCGTCCTGGCCGGAATCCAAACCAACTTCTGCTGCGAAACCACCGCCCGCATGGGCGGAAACCTAGGCTACGACGTCACTTTCGCCCTGGACGCCACCTTCACCTTCGCATTGGAAGGCCCAGACGGCACCACCCTGACCGGAGAAGAACTGTCCCGAGCAACCGCGACAAACCTCCACGGCGGCGGCTTCGCAACAGTGAAAAACACCAAGGAAATCCTGTCCACCATTCCGTGAGGGCCACCCTCACGAACGCTGATTCCCTCAGGGTTCCCCTCACAACCCACCCAGCACCCGCCAGGATGCGCCCCAATGCGGCATTGGTTGCGTCCCGCGCACCCAATGTGGCGTTGGGTGCGTCGCATGCACCCAACGCCACATTGGGGCGCTAACCCCAACCATGAACCGCAGCCCGCGCACCCAACGATCGAGGCACCCAGCCCGCCCCACCAACAAACCGGCACCCGTGCACCCGCTATCGAGGCACCCAGCCCCTCCCCCGCACCCCGATATGAAGCGTCCCTGCGGTCTGGGGGTGCTTGTCAAGGCGGGAAAGATGCCTTGAC
>NZ_JBSFNS010000045.1:0-65862 GCF_053587275.1 Amycolatopsis sp. NPDC003676 | reverse complement strand
GGGCGCGGCTGTCCGCCTCCCAGATCGGGCCGTACGTCGGCGTGGCGGCCCCGGGCGTCAAGGTGCTGGCCGCGACCAGGGCGGGCGGGCACGCCTACGACGACGGGACGAGTTTCGCCGCCCCGTTCGTCGCCGGAACCGCCGCGTTGGTCCGAGCCGCCTGGCCGCGATTGTCGGCCGCGCAAGTGATCCAGCGCATCAAGGCCACCGCGAGCCCCGCCCGCGGCGGCGCGGGCAGCCCCGCCTACGGAGCGGGCCTGGTCGATCCCTACCGGGCGGTGACCGACGGCCTCGACCTCGGCGAACCGGCCGCCTTGCCCGCGTATGCCCCGCAACCGCCCGACCGGGCACAGCTCGCCCACGCGGCGTGGGAAGCGCACACCGGGTCCGCAGCCGCGTGGCTCCTCGGCGCCGCCGGCTGCGCGCTGGCGCTGGTAGCGGCAGCCGCTGTCGTCGTACCGCGCGGAAAGCGACGCCGCTGGCGGGCCGCACTCGCCCCGCCGGTTCCCGCACACCGCCCCGCCGACGAGCCGCCCGAGCAGATTTTCCTGCTCTGACAGGGGAAACGAACGCCTTGCCCGCGCACACCCCGCAACGCTTCCCCATGCGGTACCGGAAGCACACACCGAAGCCCGTGCCGCGTGACACCGGAGCAGCAGGGTGCGCACCGGCACTGACGGTCTCGTCGGGCCACACGGAAGGCGACGCCGCCGGCGAACCGACCGGGCGGATTTTCCCGCTCTGACAGCGAAAGAGCGGATGCCCGGCCGGGCATCCGCTCTTAGTGCCGCCGAACAGGGCCGGTCAGGACTGCACGATCCGCATCGCCTGCTGCAGCACGTTCTGGCCGATCTCGCCGACCTGGCGGTAAGCGACGCCCTCGGCATGCGTCGCGTCGGCGTGCTCGCCGGTCCGCTTCTGCTGCATCTGGTAGGCCTGGGTGTTGGCGTCGGCCACCGCGCCGGTCCACTGGCCGCTCAGCATGTTCCGCATCCGGCTGGTCTGTTCTTCCGAGTGCTGAGTCAGTTCCGCGGCCGTTTTGCCCGCGTTGGAGAACGCCGTTTCCATCGATTCGAAAACGACCTTGAATTCGTCTCCCGAGGTCATGTTCCCTCTCCTTTCAGGATCCGTGGATGACGGAGTGGATGTGCCCGCCGCCGTAGTGCTGCTGGTTCACCGCGTGCAACGACTCGTCCTGCCCGCTCGCGTGCACCTGGATGGCCTGGCGGGTGTTGTCGACCATCCGGTCGCCGTGCGGCCGCACCGCACTGCTCCAGTCGTCCTGTCCCGCCTGGTTGGCGGCGAACGCCCCGTTCTGGACGCGCCCGGCCAGGCTGCCGGAGACCAGCTCCGCCTGGTTCTGGGTGTGCCGCGCCCGCAGGGAGTTCTGCTGTCCCATGCTGTCCTCGGTGGAGTTGACCAGCTGGGTGGCCGCCCCGAACTCGATCTGGAATTGGTTACCGGTCATGCGCGCTCCTCGGCTTGGTTCCGGTCCGCTCGCTTGCCCTGCCGAAGTTACGGACCCGGGCGGTCCGGTCCGGGCCCGCGGCACGTTCCTGCCATCGCGCCCGATCGGGGCCGCGGATCGCCCACGATCGGTGGCATGGCGACAGTCGTGGTGAAGAGGCCGGCCCGCAAACCGGCGCCGGAGATGCCCGCCGGGGAGCTGATCCTGCAGGCGCCGCCGGAGATCCCGCCGGCGCCGGGGCGGCAGTGGACGCAGCTGTTCATGATGCTGCCGATGATCGCCATGATGGGCTCGATGGTGCTGATGTACTCGGGTTCGGCGGGCAGCGGCATCCGGTACGTCGTCTACGGCTTGATGGGCGTCGGCATGCTCGGCATGGCCGTCACCGGGTTCCTGCAGGGCGGCGGCCCGAGCAAACGGGAAATGGGACGGGCCCGCCGGAAGTACCTCCGGCATCTGGCGCAGCATCGGCTCCGGCTGCGCCGCGCCGTGCTCCGGCAGCGGACGGCGATGGAGTACCTGCACCCGGAACCGGGAACTCTCTGGTCGCTGGCGGCGAGCTGCCGGCTGTGGGAACGCCGCAAGAACGACGAGGACTTCGCCGTCGCCCGGATCGGGCGCGGGGCGCAGAGCCCGGCGCTGTCGCTCGTCGCTCCGGACACCAAACCGCTCGAGGAGCTGGAACCGCTGTCCGCGCTGGCCCTGCGCCGGTTCCTCACCTCGCATTCCACAGTGGACGATCTCCCGATCGCCGTGGCGGTCAACGGGTTCAGCCGCATCCACCTCCGCGGCGACCGCGCGGCCGCGACCGGGCTGCTGCGCGCGATGCTGGCCCAGCTGGCCACTCTGCAGTCGCCGGAGGACCTGCGGATCGCGGTGTGCGCGGGACCGGAGCAACGCGCGGGCTGGGAATGGCTGAAGTGGCTGCCGCACGCCCTGCATCCCGAACGCACCGACGCGCTGGGCTCGCTGCGCCTGGTCGCGCAGACCATTCCGGCCCTCGAGTCCCTGCTCGAAGAGGAGCTGGCGAAGCGGCCGCGGTTCGATCCCGAGGTCGACGTCCGGGTCAGCGGACCGCATCTGGTCGTGGTGGTCGACGGCGGCGACACGGCCGGTTCGGACCATTTGATGACCGGCGGCGGCGTGGAGGGCGTCACCGTGCTCGACCTGAGCACCGCCCCGCCCCGCGCGCTCGATCGCGCCTCGGTCGTCCTCACCGTCGCCGCCGACGGCACGATGACCAGCGAGACCTTCGACGGACAAGCACCGCTCGGCCGGGCCGACACGCTCGGGCGGGAGGCTGCCGAGGGGCTGGCACGGCAGCTGGCTCCGCTCCGGCTCACCGCGGGCCTTCGCGGCGACGCCCCGATGAACGCCGAACTCGGCCTCGCCGAATTGCTCGAACTCGGCGACCCGTACGAATTCGACCCGGCGAAAACGTGGGCTCCCCGCCCCAACCGCGACCGGCTGCGGGTCAAGTTCGGGGTGCAGGCGGACGGCGCGCCGATCGAACTCGACCTCAAGGAATCGGCGCAGGAGGGGATGGGGCCGCACGGGCTGCTGATCGGCGCGACCGGCTCGGGGAAGTCGGAACTGCTGCGGACGCTCGTGCTGGCGCTGGCCGTCACGCATCCGCCGAACTCGCTGAACTTCGCCCTGGTCGACTTCAAGGGCGGCGCGACTTTCACCCGGCTCGACAAGCTGCCGCACACGAGCGCGGTGATCACCAACCTCTCCGAGGAACTGCACCTCGTCGACCGGATGACCGACGCGATCAACGGCGAGCTCGTCCGCCGCCAGGAACTGCTGCGCGCGGCCGGGAACTTCTCCTCCCTGCGCGACTACGAGAAGGCGCGGCAGGCCGGAGCCCCGTTGCCGGAGGTGCCGACGCTGCTGGTGATCTGCGACGAATTCTCCGAACTCCTTTCCGCCAAGCCGGATTTCATCGACATGTTCGTCCAGATCGGACGGTTGGGCCGGTCGCTCGGCGTGCACCTGCTGCTCGCCTCGCAGCGGCTGGACGAGGGAAGGCTGCGCGGGCTGGAAGGGCACCTGTCCTACCGGATCGGCCTGCGCACGTTCTCCGAGATGGAAAGCCGCACGGTGCTGTCGGTTCCGGACGCGTTCCGCCTGCCGCGCGCGCCGGGACACGGATTCCTCAAGGTCAGCACCGAGCCGATGGACCGCTTCCGTTCCGCCTACGTCTCCGGCGTGTACCAGCGGAGCACGGGCGGGCCCGCCGGGCCGGCCGCGGCGCAGCAGCTCGTCCTGCACGAATACACCACCGGGTACGTCGCGCCCGATCCCGTCCCCGGCGACGAGGCGGCGGGCGAGCCGCCGGGCGCGGACGAGGCGGTCGGGGAAACCCTGCTGGACATCCTGGTCGACCGGCTGGAGGGGCAAGGCGCCGCGGCGCACCAGGTGTGGCTGCCGCCGCTGGCCGAGTCGGCTCCGCTGGACTCCCTGCTGCCGCCGCTCGACACGCATCCCGAACGCGGTCTCGTCGTCACCGCGCCCGCGCTGGCCGGAGCCTTGCGGCCGATCCTCGGGCTGGTCGACCGGCCCTACGAACAGCGCCGCGATCCGCTGGTCCTCGACTTGTCCGGGGCCGCGGGGCACCTGCTGGTGCTGGGAGCGCCGCAGACCGGCAAGAGCACCGCATTGCGCACCCTCGTCGCGTCGCTGGCGCTCGCCCACACCCCGCGCGAGGTCCAGTTCTACTGTCTCGATTTCGGCGGCGGAACGCTCGCCGCGATGGCCGGGCTGCCGCACGTCGGCGGCGTCCACGGCCGGCTCGACACCGGCGGGGTCCGCCGCACGGTCGCGGAAGTCGCCGCCGTGCTCGCCCAGCGGGAACGCCGATTCGCCGAGCACCAGATCGACGGCATCGCCACCTACCGCAAGCTGCGCGCCGAGGGCCGCTTCGCCGACGACCCGCACGGCGACGTGTTCCTGGTCGTCGACGGCTGGCTGACCCTGCGCAACGATTTCCCCGAACTGGAGGACGTCGTCGGCGACATCGCGGCCCGCGGGCTGTCTTACGGCGTCCACGTCGTGGCGTCCTGCAGCCGCGCGTTCGATCTCCGGATGAACGTCCGGGACCTGTTCGCCAGCAGGCTCGAGCTGAAGATCGGCGACCCGATCGACTCGATCGTCGACCGGCGCGCGGCGATGGGCGTGCCCGCGGGAGCGCCGGGACGGGGCATCGCGATGAGCGGGCACCAGATGCTGGTCGGGCTGCCGCGCATCGACGGCGAGTCCGGGACGGACGACCTCGCCGACGGCGTCAGCGCGCTGGTCTCGGCGGTGGCGCGGGCATGGCCGGGCGAGTCCGCTCCGGCAGTGCGCTTGCTGCCCGCCACGCTTCCCTACGCCGACCTGCCCGCCGCCGACGAGCTGACCGGCGACCACGCCGGATTCGCCGTGGGAGTCCGCGAGCGGGACCTGGCTCCGCTCCGGCTCGACTTCGCCGCGGACCCGCACTTCTTCCTCCTCGCCGACACCGAATCGGGCAAGACGTCGTTCCTGCGGGTGCTGGCGCGGCGGATCTCGCGGGCCTGCACCCCGGACGAGGCCCGGATCGTGCTCGTCGACCACACGCGCGGGCTGCTCGGCCAGATCAGCGAAGAACACTTGCTGGGCACCGGCCTGAACGACGCGCATTCCCGCACCATGCTGGCCGAGGTGGCGGC
Source organism: Amycolatopsis sp. NPDC003676 (assembly GCF_053587275.1). Taxonomy (NCBI): domain Bacteria; kingdom Bacillati; phylum Actinomycetota; class Actinomycetes; order Pseudonocardiales; family Pseudonocardiaceae; genus Amycolatopsis; species Amycolatopsis sp. NPDC003676. The sequence goes on along the minus strand of NZ_JBSFNS010000045.1, from coordinate 60,702 downwards.
GGCGCTGGCCAAACGCCTGCCCGGCGCGGACGTCACCCAGGAACAGCTGCGGGCGCGCGATTGGTGGCACGGCCCGGAGATCTACGTCCTCGTGGACGACTACGACCTCGTCGCCACCCACGACGAGCATCCCCTGATGCCGCTGCTCCCGCTGCTCGCCCAGGGCCGGGACATCGGCCTGCACGTGGTGCTGGCCCGGCGCACCGGCGGCGCCGGGCGCGGCCTCTTCGAACCGGTGCTGGCCAGGCTGCGGGAGGTCGGCGCTCCCGGGCTGATGATGTCCGGCGACCGCGACGAAGGCCCGCTGCTCGGCGGGATGCGGGCGCAGGTGCTGCCGCCGGGCCGCGGCTGGCTGGTCGACCGGCGGGCGCGCAAGGACCTCGTCCAGGTGGCTTGGCTTTCCGAAGAGGAAGCCTGCCCCGCAAACCCGGGAGGGACCGATGGCTGACCAAGTCGCGGGCGAAACCGACCAGATGAAGCGCTTTTCCGAGAACGTGCTCGGCAGCCTCTCCGCTTTCCCGGTGCCGCGCACCGTCGTGCGCGAACCGGATCCGCTGTGCGACGGCGGAATGCTCGAATGCGGGGCGCTGGCCGCGGCCGACAACCGGAGCACCGCCGAACTGCACCGGTTCATCACCCATCTCACGCAGGGATTCGCCGCCTACAGCACGTTCGTGCACCGCAGCGCGGTCGCCTACGTCCAGGCCGACCTCGCCGGACGGCAGCGGCTGCTGGCCGGGCTCGCCGCGCAGAACGGGCAGGGTCTGCCGGATTCGTCGCCCGAACTGGAACGGGGGTAGCCGCCGTGGCCGGATACGCCGCGTACTCCGTCGACGACCAGCACCGGATGCTCACCGCCGAACACGACCAGCACGTGCCCCGGCTCGTCGCCGCGGCCGCGATGTGGCGCGACGTCGCCGCGTGGCTCGACTACCAGTGCGCCTCCCTGCGGTCGGAGACGAACAACTTGATCGCCAGCTGGCCGGACGACGCGGGCCGGCTGTTCGCCGAGCAGGTCCACCGCGGCCTCAACTCGATCTGGTCGTGGCACGATCCTTCCCTCGCGATCACCGCCACACTGCCCGGGCAGCTGAACCTGAGCGGCAGCGTCAGCGCGTCGCACGTCGTCGACCGGATCAACGACCTGGTCGCCGCGATCCAGAACGCCCTGCCGGAGGCGACCCGGCTGCGGAACAGCTACAACAGCCTGCCCGCGCATGTGAAGCCGATGCTGGAGCAGAAGGCCCGGAACGACCTAGGCGCGCTCCTCGACGCGCTCGTCCCGAAATACGCCGACGTCGGAGCAGCGATGGCGAAAGCCGTCGGGAAGGCTTGGGACGGTCCGCGCGCGGCCGCGCCGCAGGGGCCGGGCCAACCCGGACCGTCCGCCGCCGATCCGGGCCCGGCCGCTCAGGCAGCCCCGGACGGGCCGGGCGCGCCGGGCGGGCCGCAAGAGCCGCGCAGTCCGGAGCAACCGGGCGGCCCCGGCACCCCGGCGCAACCGGAATCCGCCCAGAATCTGCTGGACGACGGGACGAAACTCGTCGACGCGCTGAGCCAGGCCGCGCAGTCGGCCCAGCAGTTGCTCGGCGGCTCCGGCGGCGATCTGTCCGGTCTCGGGCCGCAGGCAGGCGACTTCAATCCGGCCGATCTCTCTTCGATGTCCCCCGCCGACCTCACCGATTACCTGCGGCATCTCGACGGCGCCGGCGGCGGGCTGCCCGCTTTGGCGGGACTCGACGGGGGCGGCGCCGGCGGGCTCGGCGGGGCGAGCGGCCTCGGCGGCGCGGCGTTGCCCGCTGTCGGCGGCGCCGGACCGCTCGGCAACGCCGCCGCGCCGCCGGGGATGGCAGGCATGCCGGTTCCCGCGTCGGCGAATTCGGCCGCGGCGTCGGGAACCGGGGCGACGGGCGGCGGGATGCCGCCGATGTACCCGCCGCGTACCGCGGGCGCGAGCCCGAGCGGCGGCGTCAAACCGGGCGACGCCGAAGAACCGCGCCCCGGCCGCGGGCGGGCCCGGAAACCGGGGGCGACCCCGGGAGTGCCCTTGCGCGGGCGCTCGGGCAAGGGCCGCAAGCCCGCGCCGGCCGACCGGCGCGCGCGGCCGGCGGCCGACGACCGGGTGCTCGACGAAGACCTCTGGCAAGTCCAGGAAGACACCGAACCGAGGAGGGTCACGTGGCCGCGACAGAAGTGAACGGAAGTCCCGAGGCGATGAGCGCGTTCGCCAGCCAGCTCGTGGCGCCGCAGCTGCCGCCGTCGATGGGACGGCTGAGCACGGCGCCGAGCCTGGCCGGCATGTTCGAGGGGATCGCGATGTCCTTGCTGGACAAGGCGGCGACCGCCGAACTGACCGCGTTCATGCTGAAGGTCAGCAATGACATGGCCGGATTCTCCGCCAGCTCCAAGGCGTCCGGGCTGGCCTACAGCGCCGCGGACGTGGCGAGCGCGTTCGACCTCGCGACCGCGACGGCGAAGCTCGCCAAGCAAGGGATCGACCTCGTCAAGCAGGTGGCCGCGTCGTCGCCCGCGCAGTCCGCCTCCGCCGGGCAGACCGCATCCGCCGCACCGGCCACCGCCGCGAAGAACGCCTGAGGAGGCTCGGATGACAGTCCCCTACAACCTGTTCCCGATGGAGACGCTCTTCCCGATGATGGAGGCCGAGGGCGCGAACGCTCCCGCCCTCCTCGACGCGGCGAAGATGTGGACACAGGTGCGGGAATGGGTCGGCGAGACCCAGACGCTGCTCAACACCCGCGCCGGCGAGCTGAGTCCGCAATGGACGGACGAGGCCGGGCGGGCGCACGAGGAGAAGATCCAGCGGACGCTCGCCGAGCTGAAGATGTGGGGCGAGCGGCTCGACGCGGCCCAGGTGCCGGCGACGCTGACGACCCTGGCCGCCGACGTCCAGGCGACGCAGGCGATCGTGACCGGCCTGCACGCGTCCTACACCGCTGTCGCCTACAACCCGCTGACGGCGGCCGCGGCGCTGCCCCTGCAGCAAGCCGCCGCGACGAAAATGACCGAGCTGGGCGGGAACTTCGACATGTCGATGCTCAAAGTGGTCTCCGGAGCGGGGCTGGAAACACCCGGCGACGTGCTTCCGTCGGCGCCCGGCGGCAACGCCTCCGCCGAAGGCAACTCGCCCGCCGACTTCATCAAGGCGGCCACGTCCGGCGTCAGCTTCGCCTCGGCGGGCCTTGACGATCTCCAGGACCTGCAGAGCCTCGGTTCCGCACTGGGCGGCAGCGGCGACGCGGGCTCCGCGCTCCCGCCCGCGCACTCGGGCGGTCTCTCGCTGGCGGGTCTCAGCCCGGATCTGCCCGCGGCGCTGTCCGCCGCGGGCGGCTCGCTCGGCCTCTTGCCCGGGCCCGGAGCCGGGGGCGCGCCGGCCGTGTCCGGGCTGCCGGGTCTCGCCGGGGCCTCGACCGCCGCGAGCCTGCTGCCCGCGGCGAGGCCCGTCACCGGCAAACGCGCCCCCGGTCTCGCCGGAGAAGTCCAGGCGGGCTGGGCCGAAACCCCGGCGGCGGCCGCGGCTCCTGGCGCCGCCGGGCCGATGATGCCGGGGCTCGGCCAGGGCATGTCCTCCGGCACGCTCCGGCCGGGCTCGAGCGAGTCTCCGACCGGGCGCTCGGGCTCCGCCCGGAAACCGGCAAAACGCACGGAGGGGGTGCCCTCGGCGTTGCGCGGGCGCGCGGGCGCCGGCGACCCGGCCGGATTCACCCTGTCCGCCCGCCGGCGCCCGGACGAGTCCGGGCCGCCGCTCGACGAGGATCTCTGGTCCGCCACGCGCTGAGCGGACGGAAAAGCGCCGGTCGACTGGGTTGTCGACCGGCGCTTTTCGTTGCCGGAAACACTGTTCTCTCCGCACTGCCCCGGATCGGGTGCCCCGGCCCGCCCGGCATCAGCCGGCCGACGCTTTCTCTTGCCAGCGAACGCTGTTCCGGCAAGCGAACGGCGCCGTCCTGAATCATGTCGCGCGCGGCAACGCCCGGACCGACCCGAGCAAAGTCAGATGTTCGGCACTCCCCTGCCGGGAATCACTGTTCCCGCCGCACAGTCCGGCGGCAGGCGCCCGAGCCCGCCCGTCACTCACCGCCGCAACCAGGTTTTCCTTGCGCGGCAACACTGTTCCGCGCCTCGCCCAGAACGCCGCTCCCCGGGTCCAGCGTTCCGGGCCGGGTCAGCCGACCAGGGTCTGGCGCTTGGCCGCCTCCGGGTCGAGGCTCGGCCCTTCCGGCAACCGGGACACCAGCCCGGCGGGCAGCCGGACCGGCGGCGCGGCCCCGTAACCGAGGATCTTTCGCACTTCCGGCGTCGCCAGCGGATACCGCCTGCCCAGGTCGGTGACGAGAGTCAGCGTGCCCGCCGGAGCCTGCGCGGACGGCATCGCTTCGACCAGCGCGGCCGAACCCGGCGGAACGTACACGCGGTCGGCGAGCGGGGTGCCGTCCGCGGAACGGCGAGCGGTGGCCGCCATCGGGTCCGCGGGCGGCAAAGACGGGTCGAGGCGCAGCGACGGCGCCGTCTGGCCCGGTGCGAAAGTCGCGCACACGGTCGCTTCGCCGTCGCCAAGCCGGACGATCGGCGGGCGCGACGACGGCGCCGCGTCCGCCGCCGCCGGGGCCGGGTCGAGTTGCCGTGCGGCGGCCGCCTCCGCGGGCGCCAGCTGGGCCGCGGCGGGCCGGCCGCCTGGATACGCGGCCGTCATCAGCCGCGCGTCAGCGAGCTGGATGTCGTACTGCAGCTCGGTGATCGGCTGCAAGGCATCGGGCCCGGCGAGGTAGTACTGCTGCCCGCCGCCCGCTGACTGGACGACGAGCAGCATCCCGGTGCGCAGTGTGCGGCCCGGCACCGCGGTCGACGGCGAACCCGCCTGTGCTACCGGGAGCGGGCCGAGCGGGGCGCCTTCCGGCAGGACGTCCAGCCATGCCTGGCCGACCCGGAGCCACGGCTGGGACGCCAGCGCCAGTCCCGTGCCCACCGCGTCGTAGTCGGCGATCCGGTGCCGGCGCCCGTGCCAGACCAGGTAGCGGTCCCCGTTCGACACCAGCTGGACCAGCAACGCGCCGTCGCCCGGCTCGGCGCCGCCGCCGGGGCCGGTTCCGGCCAGCAGCACCGATTCCTCGATCCGGCTGCCCGCGGCGTCGCTGGCCGGAACGGAGCACAGCGACCACGATCCGGTCAGCAGCCGGTCCGCGCCCGGCAGCGCGTCCGGCGCGTCCGCGATGCCGATCCGCGGCCCTCGCCGGACCCCGGCCAGCGAATTGCGCGAAACCTCTTCCGCGGCGCGGTAGTCGCCGAGCAGCAGCAGCGCCGACGCGTAGTTGGCGACCGGGTAGAGCCGGTCGTTCAAGTAGACGTAGCGCGTGCCGGTCTCCTTCTCGACGATCACCGCGGAATTCTTCTTCCAGGATTCGTCGCCTCCCGGCGAGATCATCCCGAACAGGCCGACCACCGCCAGCGACACGACAGCCAGGGACAGGCTGACGAACGCCGCGCCCGCCGGACGCCGGAACGGCGGCTGCTCCGGATCCGTCTCCCGCGCGACGAGCGCGGAAATCGCCCGCTGCACCAGGAATTGGTACGCCTGCAGCTGGTCCCTTTTGGACACCACGGCTCAACCCCCCAGTCCGCGAGCGTAGGCGTAGAGGCCGAGCACCCAGCACACCAGCGGCACCACCGCGGCGACGACGAGGATCTCGCAGTATTCGCCCGCCCGGCCCAGATACGGGTTCGCGGCCCGGGTGCTGAGCAGCACTCCGGCCGCCAGCACGACCGCGGCGAGCGCGAACAGGATCGCCAGCACGGAGGCGCCCGGGAGCGCGGCCGCGGGCCCGGCCGCCAGGCACGCCGCCCCGAACAGCCCGGCGGCCAGCAACGGGATCCGCTGCCGGGCCACCGGGTACAACCGCGCCCGCAAGAGCAATCCGGCCGACAGCACGGAAAGCAGCACCACCGAGGAGGGCTGGCCGGCGGCGGCGAGCGACAGCTCGCACCAGAGCACGGCCGCGGCCGCCCCGCACAGCATCCCGGTCAGAAGCCCGTCCGCGCGGGCCACCGCCGCGTGCACCTTGGCGACCGGCGGCTGCGGATCGTCTCGGACGAGATCGGCGGTCGAGCGCGGCAGCACCGGCATCGGCACCTTCCCGAACCGCAGGGCCATCGGCGCGAAAGCGATGGACAGCAGCAGGAGTCCGCCGGCGACCACGGCCGCGGCCTGTGCCCCGGTCAGGTCCGCGGCCGAAGCCAGCGACCCGCCGAGCACTGCGGACACCCCGGCCGTGCCCGCCGCGACGAAGAACGGCTGCGCCGCGGTCGCCCCGAGCAGGCCGATGACCGAGGCCACGAGCAGCGCCGCACCCGCGAGGACCACCTGCCCCGCGGACAGCTCGGCCAGCGAATGGCCGTCCGCCAGCGCGAGCGCCCCGCCGACCGCGGCGTACGGCAGCGCGACCCCGGCCGGGACCGCTCCCGCCGCCGCGTCGCCGACCGCGCGCGCCAGCACCGCCCCGGCCGCCAGCAGCGCCAGCGCGGCCAGGAAAGCCCACAGCGCGGGCGTCCCCCAGGGAGGTCCGGCGCGCAGGACCGCGAACAGTCCCAGCAGCGCCAGCAGCGCCCCGGCAGCCAACCCCGCTCGCCGCGTGTGCCGAGGTCCCCAGCTGCCGCCGGTCCGACCGGCTCCGGTCGCGATCGCGTCGACGAGGTCGTCGTATTCCGGCTCCGGCCAGTCGAGGTCGCCCGGGGTGAGGTGGAGGATCTCGCCGTCGCCCACGCGATACGCGCGGAGCGTCCGGTTCAGGTCGAACGCGGTGCCGTCGGCCCGGCGAAGCTGCCAGCCGCCGCCGGAAGCGCCCTCGTCGGCCAGCCCTTCGCCGGCCCGCGCCAGCAGGCCGGGCAGCAGCTCGGCGACGAGCGCGTGCTCGGGCAGTGCCATGTCGATGCGCCGGCGCGGTGCGGCGACGGTGATCCTGAGGAGGCCAGCGGTCTGCATGCCTCCAGGATCGGCCGGAACCGGCTCGCGCGGGGAGCCGAGGCAGGAACCTGCCGCGCCCCTGGACCGTCCATGATGGACAGTTCGGCTCAGCCGCGGGACCGACGCACGAGCACGACCCGCTTCGGGGAACGGCCAGAGCGGACCCGGGCCGTGTGAACGTCACCGGCACCGGCGGGCACTTCCGGTATTTCGCTTGCCGCGCAGCGCTTTCTCCCCAGGCGGTTCACTCCCGCGCACGACAAAACCGTGCCCTCGCACCGGATTGGGCCGGTGCGAGGGCACGGTTCGGCGCGAGTTCAGCCGCGCACTCCGCACAGCGTCGTTTCGAGCCGGGCGGCGAAGTCCAGGACGGTGTCCGCGCGCAGCTGCCAGCCGGACGAGACCACGCGGTGCAGCGTGCGCACCACCAGAACCGCGCCGTCCGCGCCTGGCGTGATCATCAGCAGGCGATCGACCTCCCAGCTCTGGTGGGCAGTGCCGCTCGGCAGCGTTTTCGTCTGGCCCGCGCGGGTGCTCGACAGGCGGTTGGCGGCTTCGAGCAGGTCCGCGTCGGCGTTCAGCCGGTCCGCGACCGCCGGGTCGCCTTCGAACGGGGCGAGTCCCCGGCCGCCGGGTGCGCCGAGCGAAACCCGGACCGGCTTCGGCAGGTACAGGGGCACCGCGTAGACCAGCGCGCCCAGGCCGAGCGCCCGGCGCACCGCGGTGCGGCCGCTCATCACCGCGGCCCGGAGTTCGAACGGGCGGGGCTGCTGAGCGTCGAGGTAGACGAAGCAGTCGGTCGGCGCGGGCATGCCGCTGAAGCGTTCGCGCGGCGGCAGAAGACTGCCTGCCGGGACGCCGGTGCTGTTGCCCGGCAGTGTCATCGCCGTCATCGCCGCCGGAGCGGCGGCGAGGCCGAGTTCCTTCCGCACGGTCGCGGCGACGTCGGCGGCGACCGTGGCGGGTTCGGCGCGACGGCCGGTCCACAAGGCGGCGGACATCGGAATTCCCCCTTCGGTTTTCAGGCCGTGCGCGCGGACCCGCTCAACTCATGCAGGCGCGCTGAAGCCGCCTGCAATTCGGACTGGAAGCGGCCCGGCCGCAGCTGCGCGAGTTCCTGCCAGCTGTCCACCGCCGCGCGTGCCTTGGCGAGCGCGTCCTGTCCGCGGGCGGCCAGCTCCTCGCGCTCGGCGTCGAACTGCTGCGCCTGCCGGAGCACGGCCTGCGAGCGGTCCTCCACCGGAGCCGGAGCGGCGGCTTCCGTACGGGCGACACGGCGCTTGCGGATCGTCATGCTGAGCCAGCCGACGCCGAAGATGATCAGGCCGGTGAGGATCGGCTTGGCGAGGATGTGCCAGATGTCCATGGGTGGTTCCTTGTCCGTTCCAGGCGGCGCGCGGCCGCCGAAGCTGTGGTGACGGGGTCGAAACTAGGCAGCGGCGGATGAGGTTTCGATGACACGCGCACGCGAGGCAGGAACCTGCCCGGGCATTGCGCCGGACCCGGCCGCACAGGGGAGAATGGCGGTCATGAGCATCGGGGTGGGCGAGGAACGGCTGCTCGCCGAGGGACCGGTCGCCAAGGTCTACGCGGGCCGGCTGGCGGGCGAGGACGTGGCGGTCAAGGTGTTCGACGGCGTCCTCGACCGCGACACGGCGGCCCGGTTCGACCGGGAACGCAAGGCACTCGCCGCCGTGCGCGGCGAACGGGCGATCCTGCCGGCCGACGAGGTCGGCGAGCTGTCGGACGGCCGTCTGGGCGTGCGGATGGAGCTGTGCCAGCGGTCGCTGGCGCACCTGCTCGACGGACAGCTTCCGGTGCGCGACGTCCTCGCCGTCGGCTGGACCGTCTCCGCTGCGTTGGCCGCGGCGCATCAGGTGGGCGTCGTGCACGGCGGGGTGACGCCGCACAACGTGCTGCTGCGCCGTTCGGGGGAGCTCGCTCTTGCTGATTTCGGACTGGCCTTGCGCCGCCGCTTCCCGCGCGATCCGCTGCACGCGGTGGACTACGCCGCGCCGGAAACGCTGCGCGACGACGCTCTCTCCGAGGCCAGCGACCTGTACGGCCTCGGCGCGGTGCTCTACACGGCGCTCACTGGTTCGTCGCCGTTCCCGCGCCACACCGGGCAGCAGCGGGCCGAACGGATCCTGCAGGTGTTCCGCGATCCCGTGCCGCCGATCCGGGTGCCCGGGGCGCCGCCCGCACTGGTCGACCTGATCGGGCGGCTGCTGGCCAAGGACCCGGCGGACCGCCCGCAGGATCCGGCCGCGGTGGCGGAGACGCTGGAGCGGCTGTACCAGGCGAGTGCTGCTCCGGCCGAGGTGGAATTCGACGATTTCGCGGGGCATGGGCAGCAGGGTGGGTTTGGCGGGGTGCCGCAGCCGGGCGGGTTCGGCGGGGTGCCGCAGCCCGGAGGCTGGCTTGGCGCCGCGCCGCGGGCTGGCGGTTTCGCCGCTGCCCAGGCTGGCGGTTGGCCCGGTTCAGGCCAGCAGTCCGGGAATTCCGCCGCCCTTCCGCAATCCGGCGGTTTGGGGGGCGCGGCACCGCAAGCCAATGACTGGCCCGGCCAACAGCCCGGCAGCTTGGCCGCACTCCACCAGCCGCCCGGAGGTCCCGGCACTGCACAACATCAGCAGAGCCCCGCCCCGCAGCTGCCCGGAGTCGGCCAAGCACCCCAGCAACCAGACGGCGGTCCCATCGCCGCACCGCACCAAGCCGCCGACTCGCCCGGCCCTGCCCAACCGGCGAGCGGCTTCACCACATCCCAGCACCAATCCAGCGGTTCGGGCGGCGCGCCGCAGCAGCCCGAGGGCTTCCCCGGCGCACCTCGCCAAGCCGACTGGCCCAGCCCCGCCCAGCAGCCCGCCAGCTTCGCCGCGCCCCAGCAGCAACCCGGCAGCTCAGGCAGTGCACCGCAGCAACCCGGCGATTTCTCCGGCGCACCCCAGCAACCTGCCGACTCCTCCCACCTCGCCCAGCAGCCGGGCAGCTTCGCCGCGCCCCGGCAACCCGGCGGTCTGGGCGGCGTTCCGCAGCACCCCCACAACCTCTCCGGCACAACCACCCCAACACCGGGCCGGACCCTCCTGCACACCTTCGACGACACCAAAGAACCCCGCCGCGCCAAGAAGCTCCCCGGCATCGCCTGGTGGCCCGCACTCGCCGCCGGACTGGTCGCGGCCGTGGGCGCGCTGATCGCGATTCCGATGCTCACCTCGAAACAGGACCCCCGCCCCGCGCTCCCCCTCGCGAACGCGCCGTCGTCCGGGCAGCTGCCGCCTGCCGAGCGGGCCCCGGTGCCGGACGTGCATCTCGCCCTCGCCGCACCCGCCGATCTCGGGACTCAGATCAAGCTCACCTGGACTGCCGAGGGGAATCTGGACTTCGCGGTCGTCGTGGGGGCCGAGCGCATCCCGCCGATGGTCCTCACCGCCCACCGCAATCGGACGATGTCGGTCCCGGTCGACCCGGCGCGCAAATACTGCTTCCAGATCCGCGCGACGGACGGCAACCACGTCTACGAAACTCCCCCGGTCCCGATCCGCGGCGCGGTCTGCACGTCCTGACCGGCACTGTCCTAAGCAGACCGCCGAAACAACGAACGCGGGTCGAAGACCGCGCGCACCCGGCTCAGCAAGGGACGTCCGGCCAGCGCCCGGCGCAGTTCCCGGATTTCCATCCACGCCACGCCGACCGCGCTCTCCGACGGCGGGAACCGCGACCACAGCGCCGAATCCATCACCCCGGACAGCCGCAGCACCGGATCCCGCACCCGCTCCCCCAGTGCCGACCCGGCCGATTCCGCCAGGTCCCGGGGCGTCATTCCCACCCGGTAAGCGACGCCGTGGGCGCGCAGCCGGTCCCGGGCTTCCGCCCACGCACCGAAAATCGCGTCTTTGCCGAGGCGGCGGCGTCGGCGTCTCGTCCGGAGAAGCTTCGCCAGCGGCACGGCGACCAGCGCGCACAGCATCAGCCCGGGTACGACTGCCGCGGCGATCCACCACGGCCAGCCAGCCGATCCGGAGACGAACGAAGCCGCTTCCGGCTTGCTGTCCGGCGGCGCTACCGGCGGCTGGAGTTTTTCCAGCGGCGGCAACTGCGACTGCGCCCGTCCCGCCGCACCCGCCAGCCCGGACGACTTGGCGGACGTCGCGGCGGACTTCGTCGGGTCCAGCGGCACCCAGCCGACCCCGGCGACCGCCACCTCCGGCCACGCCAGCGCGTCCCCGCCGTGCACGACGTGCGCTCCGGCGGTGTCGGCACCGCGATAGCCGACCACGAGCCGGGCGGGGATGCCGGTGATCCGGGCCAGCGCGACGTACGCGGCGGCGAACTGTTCGCTCGTCCCGCGTTTCGACACGGTCAGGAACTGCCGCAACTGCGGCCAGGACGCCCCGGTCGGCAGGTCGTCGCCGACCGCGAGCTGGTAGTTCTGCTGGAGGAAACGCTGCAGTTGCAACGCGGATTGGAACGTCGGGCGCAGGCCGTGCACCGCGGTCCAGGCGAGCCGCGCGACGTCGTCGGGCACCGCGCCGACACCGCTGAGGCCGCCCGGCGTGTCCGCGTCGACTGGTGCTGTGGCTAGAGATTTCGGATCAGCTTCCGGGGCCGACCAGGTCATCCGGTAGTCGGTCTGCCCGCCCGGGGATGCCGAAAGCAGCACGCCCGCACCGGGATCCACCAGCGGCGCCGCACCGGTCACGCTGGTCAAGCCGGGCTGGCTCGGCAGCCACGGCCCGGACAGCGGAGGCACGCTCAGCTCCGCCGAGACCTCCGGCGCGCCGGGCACGCCGTCGATCCGCGCGCCCAGCCGGCGCAGTTTCGGTTCGGCCGACCAGTTCGCCCCGTCGAACCCGTTCAGCACGACCAGCCGCCACCGGTCGACCGGAGCGGTGCTGCGGTAGCTGAACACCGGACGCGCCGGATCGGCCAGCTGCCCGGCGATCTCGTCGAGGGGGTTGCTGACCGGGGTTTGCGGGGGCGGCACCGGATGGCCGTCGGCGAGCCGGAACGGCACCCGCCCCGCCGGGTCCAGTCCGCCGAAAGCGAGTGCTCCGGCGGCGATCGCGACCACCAGCGGCAGCACCGCCAACGCCGCCGAACCGGACGGCCGCCGAAGCCGCAGAGAACCGCCGCCGGACCGCGACGCCCACAGCAACAGCCCGGCTGGCGCGAAATACGCGACAGCGGCGTACAGCGCGGTAAAACCGGTAAGCGCCTGATACGCCTGCGCCAGACCCGCCACCGCCAGGCTCGGCAGCAGTGCCACGAGCGGCATTCGCAGGCGCAGCAACAGTTCCAGACCGAGCACGACGGCCAGCAGCACCGCCAGCGGCACGAACAACAGCTGTCCGGCGTCCGGCCGCGCGGGCCAGGTCGATTGCAGTGTTTGCAGCCAGCTCTCGGTCAGGCCATGGCTCAATCCCTGAAGCGAGGCTCCCGTCGGCAGCCCGGAGATGGTGGTCGAAAACAGCGTGGTCTCAACGATTCCGAGCAATCCGGCGACCAGCACGATCAGCGGACGCCACGCCGAGAGCCGAGGCAAGCGAAGGCACAGTTCGGCGCTCGCATAGCCGAGCAGCACGACCACGAGCACCGGCAACAGCAACGCCGACAATCCGAAAACGGGTGCGAACAACAACCCGGCCACCGTGGTGGAGCCGAGCAGTCCGGTCACCGCCAACCGGGCGTTCACCCTTCGCCCCGGGCATTCCACTTCGCCGCCGCGTCCGCCGCATCCACCGCGTCGATCGAACCGGCGCGCACGCCCGGCTCGCGAACGCCCAGCCGGATCACGGTGTCCGGCCGCCAGCGCAGCGCCGCCCCGAGATCGGCCTGCGGTCCGGTGACCACCACCAGCGCCCCGCCCGGCCGCGCACCAGCCAGCCGCGCCGCGGGCAGCAGCAGCAGCGAATCGTCCGAATCCTGCGCGGCCAGACAGAGTTCGTCCAGCAGCAACCGAGCCGTCGGAACCCCGCTCCCCACTGGGGTTTCGAGCCCGGACGACGTCAGCAACCGGCAGTGCTGGCCCGCCATCGCGGACGCGTACAGCAGCGACGCAACGACCTCGACAGCCTCCTCGAACACCTCCGGCCGCATCGCCTCCGGCCGAGTGTCGAGCACGGCGGTGAGCCGCGATTGCGCCGGATCGGCGTAGTCGCGCACCATCAATCGTCCGGTCCGGGCGCTGGCTTTCCAATGCAGGTGCCGGACTTCGTCGCCGAGCATGTACTCGCGCACAGCCAGCAAATCCGCCGAACCGCGCAGCGGCGGATCGGTGATCGGGCCGTCGTGGTGGTGGCGCGGATGGCCGGAAGCGGCCGGGCGCATCGGGTTCAGCCGCGGGTACACCCACAGGCACGCGGCCGCGCCCAGCGTCCGGTCGGCGCGCGCGAACCCGAACGGATCCGATCGGTGCAGCACCAGCGGCCCGACCTCGAGCCTGCCGCGCGCACTGGTCGGAAGCTCGTAGTGGTAGGTCGCCGCGGCGCCGGGCGCGAGCGCGCGGACCTGCACCTCGCGGGTGTCCGCGCCGACGCAATCCTGCGCGGAGAACCCGCCGTGCCGTCGCTCGCTTTCGTTGCGCACCGCCAAGGTCGCCAATGCCGGACGGCCGCGTTCGATGCGTTCCGGGTGAACGGACCGCGAGACCTCCGCCTTCGGCCGGGCCCGGGTCACGAGCACCGCGGCGAGCACGGCGCCCGCCACGATCCCGGCAAGCACGCGCAGCAGCGGGTATCCGGCCAGTTCGCCGAGCCCGTAGCCCAGCACAGCACCGGCGAGCGCCGCGATTCCGCGGCGGGTGAGCCGCACGCCTCAGCGCCCGGGCGCGGCCGTCGGGGCGGCGGTGTCGGCGAGCAGTTCGGCCACGACGTCCTCGGGCCGCCGCTGGTTCAATTCGGCGTCCGGGGTCAGCACCAGCCGGTGGCACAGCACCGGAAGCGCCACGTCCTTCACGTCGTCCGGGGTCACGTAATCGCGGCCGTGCGTGGCCGCGAGGCCTTGCCCGGCACGGATCAGCGCGATGCTGCCGCGCGGGCTCACGCCGTAGCGCACGGCCGGATGCCTGCGGCTCGCCGCGGCGAGGCGGACCGCGTACGAAACGACCTCGGGCGCGAGGTACGCCTGCCGCACGCGGGCGATGACCTGCTGCACGTCTTCGATCCGCAGCACCGGCCGCAGTTCGTCGGCGGTGACGCCCGCGCAGTCGCCCATCACGACCATCACTTCCGCGTCGTGGCTCGGATAGCCGACCGACAACCGCATCAGGAACCGGTCCAGCTGCGCCTCGGGCAGCCGGTAGGTGCCCTCCATCTCGATCGGGTTCTGGGTCGCCACCACCAGGAACGGCCTCGGCACCGGCTGGGTGACCGCGTCGACCGTGACGCGGCGCTCGGCCATCGCCTCGAGCAGCGCCGCCTGCGTTTTCGGGGTGCCGCGGTTGATTTCGTCGGCGAGCACCACGTTCGCGAAGATCCCGCCGGGGTGGAACTGGAACTGCTCGGCGTGCTGGTGGTAGACCATCACGCCGAGGATGTCGCCGGGCAGCAGGTCCGGGGTGAACTGGATGCGGTTCCACCGGCCGCCGACACTGGCCGCGAGACAGCGCGCCAACGTGGTCTTCCCGACGCCGGGCACGTCCTCGATCAGCAGATGCCCCTCGGCGAACAGCGCCGCGACCGCCATCCGGACGACGTCCGGATGGCCGCGCAGCACCGTCTGCACGTTGTCGGCAATGAGGTCGTAGGCCGCTTTCGGCGTGAAGCTCACGTTCGCCCTTCTCATGAAGTGGTCGGAACGCCGGTCCAGCTGTCGCTCGCCGAACCCGCGGAATTCCGGATCGTAGCCTTGATAGTGATCGCGCCTCCCCAGATCACGTTGGAAATCGTGAGCTGAGTGGTGCCGGAACAGGACTTCGAGGGCGAAGTCGCGCCCATGAACGAGGCCTGGCAGGTGGCCGCGCCGCCGTTGGGGTCCGCGTTGACCGTCACGATCAGCGCGTTCGTGCTGCGCACGCTCGTGATCTTCACCGACGGCGGGCCGGACGCGACAGTCGCCCGCGCCGAACCGGGGCTGCCGGTGAGCTGCCCCGAGCCGTACGAGGTGATCGCCCGGACCGTGAAAGTGACGGTGCCGCTCAGTCCTTGGAAACTGGTCGACGTCCCGGACACCGACCGGTCGCCCTGTCCGGACGCGCTCACCGCGTAGTGGTCGAGGTCGGCTCCGTGCAGGTCCGGGGTCGTCCAGCTCACCGAAACCGCGCCGTTCGACCCGACGGTCGCGGTGACCTTCGGGGCCTCGGCGGCTCCGCCCGGCACGACCGAGCGGGAACTCGCCGCCGCGCCCCGGCCCGCGGAGTTTTCCGCGGCCACGCTGAAGGAATAGGACTGGCCGTTGGCCAACCCGTCCACGGTGACCCGCGACCGCGCACCGTCCACTGTGGTCGAACCGCCGGACCAGGAAACGACATACCGGACCACCCGGGAACCGTTGCTGGGAGCGGACGACCACATCACTGTGGCCGAACCGGTGCCCGCAGTCGCGCGGACGTTGCGCGGCGCGCCCGGCGGGGTCGGCTTCGCGACCGGCGGAGGCGGATTGTCCCGCTGCGCGGGCGGACCCGGCGGCGCGGGCGGCTGGCTGCTGGGCGTGGTCTCCGGCTGCGGCGGCGGGGTCGGCTTGGGCTGCGTCTTCGCGCTGACGTCCACGTCCGCGGCCACGCCGTCGCCGCCGTCGACGACGACCATGTGCGAGCCGTCGTGGTTGTCGACGTAGATCCGGTGGTCCTGGCCGAGCGACAGCCGCGGCTCGCCGCCGCCCT
Organism: Amycolatopsis sp. NPDC003676; assembly: GCF_053587275.1. NCBI lineage: Bacteria > Bacillati > Actinomycetota > Actinomycetes > Pseudonocardiales > Pseudonocardiaceae > Amycolatopsis > Amycolatopsis sp. NPDC003676. Next base: position 44,905 of record NZ_JBSFNS010000045.1, on the reverse strand, counting down.
CGGGCACCGCCTTGCTGCTCTTCAGCGCGCCCTTGCTGTCGTAGGTGCGCACCTCGTGCCGGGCCTGGTCGACCACGGCGACGGTGTGCGCCGTCGCGACCGGGCCCGCGTAGTGGCCGCCCTTCTCCAGCGGGACCGACACCGGCCGCGCGACCGGACGGCTCTGCAGCAGGCCGGCGGCGTCGATCAGGTGCAGCTGGCCGTGATCCGGGTCGACGACGGCGAGCCGGCCGTCGACGTCGTCGCTCGCCACCTGCGCGGTCGCGGGCAGCGAAAGCCCGAGGTCGGCCGGTTCGCCGAGCCCGTTCGCGCCGACCGAGCGGAGCACGCTGGCCGTCGTGTCGAGCACGACGGGCCGGTCGCCGACGACCGAAAGCGACGCGTCGTGGCCCTGCGGCAGCTGCGCGGGGCAGGTCAAGAGCGTGGCGCCGCGCGGGAGGTCGCAGATCGAGCCGTTGTCGATGCGGTGCACCCAAAGCGTGCCGTCGGACGTCGCCACCGGCGCGGACAACGGGCCGCCGGTCGGCGCGGTGGCCGCCGGGTCGCCGAGGCGCGCGATCTGCCCGGCGTTGCGGTACACGAGGTACGGGCCGCCCGCGACCTCCAGCACGACCGGCTCCTCGGCCGACGGCGGCGCTTTGCTGCTCTCCACGCCGAGCGTCGACTTGCTGAACTCGGTGATCCGCGTCCGGTCGACGACGTAGCCCGACCGGCCGCCTTGTGCCACCGGGCTGCCCGCCTCCGCGCCGGGGACCGCCGCCTGGGCGTCGACCTGGCCGGTCGCGCCGTCGACGTGCACCGCCGACTGCGACGAGGTGTTGTAGACCCAGTGCCCGGCGTCCGCGAACTGCAGGTCCGTGGGCAGCGAGGCGTGCCCGGTGACGGCGATGCCGACCACGGCCAGTGCGGCGACGACGACCGTCCCCAGCCGGAACATGGCGGCGCGCCTCGCGCGCGGCGTTTCTGTGGTCACCGGCGGACCGTAACCGCGTCGGCTACAGCCGAGATACATCCGGAACCCATGCCCGGACGCTAGAGGACGCCGTTGAAATCCTGATTAAACGTGCTGTCACGGAAACCTCAGCTTCTCCCCGCGACCCTGTCCGGGACGTGAGGAGGCTGCCGTGACCCATCCCGGCGAGGCACATCCCGGCCGGCGCGCCAGCGCCCCGGCGCGACCGGTCGCCGGCCCGGTGCCGCTCGCCCGGCCGATCGGCCAGGGCCAGCAGATCCCCGTGCCGGCGGATGCCCAGGCAGCGGCCCGCACCGCGGCACTGGCCGCCTTGACCGCGGCGAGAGCAGCGGCTCCTTCCCCGGTGGCGACCTATGCGCAGCCGTGGCGCCCGGTCGTGACGACACCGCCGCCGCCAGTGCACCTTCCGGTTGAGCGACGTCGCCGGTGGGGCGCACTGCAGATCGTCTGCGGGCAACTGGTGCTGGTGGCCGCTGTCCTGGCGATCGGCCGACCATGGCCGGTGGCGGCCACGATCGGACTCGGCGCCGTGGCGCTGCTGACCCTGACCTCACTGCGGTACCGCGGCCGCTGGGGCTACGAATGGCTGTCGCTTTCCCTGGGCTACGCGCTGCGCGACCGGGAACGCGAACTGGCCGACGCCGACGAGACCGGCCGCGCCCTGCTGCGCACGCTTTCGCCGGAAGGTTCCGGACATCCCGGGCAACTCGGCGACGATCCGGTGTTCCTCTTCAGCCGCACGGACGGGATCTCCGCTGTCCTGCGCCCGAACTCGCTTCCGCCGACTCCGATCCCCGGCCCCGAAGCGCTGCTGCCGCCTGCCGAACCTGGCACCGGTTTCGTCGCGCAGGTGCTCTATCACGCGGGCGTCGACCGTCGGCAACCGCCTCGAATTTGGCTTGCGCTGCAAGCATTGCGCACTGTCGAGCGCTACGAGGACGATGCGGTGCGCCAAGCGCTGACCAACGCGCTGCGGCGGGTGCAGCGTCGCCTGCGCCGCGACGGCGTGCCGACGAGTCCGTTGGGAGAGCCCGAATTTCTCGGCTCCATCGCGTCGCTCGCGCACGTCACCGCTGGCCGCACCCAGGTCCGGGAGCAGTGGCGGCTTTGGCACAGCGGCCCGGTGTCCCAGACGGCGTTCCGGCTGGACGGCTGGTCCGCGCTCCCGCCTGCGACGACTCCCCGGCTGATCCACGCGGTGCTGGGCGCGACGTCCCAGACCGCGGTGACGCTGTCGCTGGCCGCCCGCCGCTTGGGCGGGGTGCCTGAGGTGGCGGCCGTCGTGCGCGTCGCCTCTCCGCATGCGGCGGCGGTCGAGCAAGCGGGGCAGGTGCTGGCTCGGCTCGCCGGGGAATGGGGGCTGCGGCTGGATCGGCTTGAGGGGCGGCAGAGCGACGGGTTGACCGCTACTTTGCCGCTGGGGGCGGTTTGCTGAGCTTCGGTTCCGGGAGGTTCAGCTGTGCCACGACCGCCACAGCGCCGCGTAAGTTCCCTGTGCGGCAAGCAAATCCGCATGGCTTCCGAGTTCCGTGAGCCTCCCGTGTTCCAGCACCGCGACGCGGTCGGCGTCATACGCCGTGTGCAGGCGGTGGGCGATCGCGATCACCGTCCGGCCTTCCAGGACCGCGGCGAGGGATCGTTCGACGCGGCGCGCCGCGTTCGGGTCGAGCATCGCGGTGGTCTCGTCGAGGATCACCGTGTGCGGGTCGGCCAGCAGGACGCGGGCCAGTGCGATCTGTTGCGCCTGAGCGGGATCGAGCGGATGGTCACCGCGAGTCGGATCGCCGAGTTCGCTGTCCAGGCCGTCCGGCAGGGTTTCGGCCCAGCCGACCGCCTCCAGCGCCCAAGCGAGCCGGTCGTCGGGGGCTTCGGGGGCTGCCATGGCCAGGTTGTCCCGCAGCGTTCCGACGAACACGTGGTGTTCCTGCGTGACCAGCAGCGCCCGGCCGGGGGCGAGCCGGTGCACGTCCACGCCGCCGAGGGTGACGCTGCCCGTTCGCGGGGTGTCCATTCCGGCCAGCAACCGGCCTAGCGTGGATTTGCCCGCGCCGGACGGGCCGACGATCGCCAGCCGTTCGCCGGGGTGCACTGTCAGGTCCAGATCGTGGAGGACGTCGGCGGTGCCGTCGTAGGCGTAGCGCAGGGCCTTGACTTCGATCCGGTCGTCGACGGGCGCCTCGGCGGTCGGCTCGTCGTCGGCCGCGGCTTCGGCGACGCCTTTGATTCTCGCCAGGGACGCACCGCTGCTTTGCAGTTGCTCCAGCCAGAACAGGACGTGATCGAGCGGGTCCACAAGCTGCCACAGGTACAGTCCGGCCGCGATCACCGCGCCGAGGCTGAGCAGCCCGGCCCGGTGTGCGGCGCCGCCCCCGACGAGCGTCACCGCGACGGGGATCGAGTGGGAGAACACTGTTCCGGGGATGAACACCGTTCGGAGCGACAACGTCCGCATCCGGGCAGCGTACGAGGCCTCGATCGCGCGTTCCGAGGCGTCGATCCGCTGCTGCTGAAGGCCGAACACCTCGACGGACCGGGCGCCTTCGGCGGTGGCGGCCATGGCGTCGGCGAGCGCGGAGTTCGCTTCGCCCTCGGCGAGGTAGGCGGTCCGGGACCGGTTCAGGTACCACCGGGTCACGCACCACATCAGCGGGATGCCCGCGAGCGCGCACAGGCCGAGCAGCGGATGCAGCGCGAAAACGGCGCCGAGGATGAACACCGCTTGCACCACCGAGACGAACAGGTCCGGGACCGCGTCGCGCAGGGTGCCGCCGACCTGTGCGACGTCGCTGGAGCCGCGCGTGATCAGGTCGCCGACGCCCGCGCGTTCCACGACGGAGACTGGCAGGGCGAGAGTGTCGTCCACGAACCGCTCGCGCAGGCTGGCCAGCGACCGTTCCCCGAACCGGAAAGCCGCGTACCGCGCGAACCGGGTGACCAGCAGCTGCGCCACCGCGAAGGCGACGATAGCGACGGCCAGGAAGTCCACAGTGGACACTTCAGCGCCCGCGGCGACCCGGTTGACGATCTCGCCGACGAGCCACGGGGCGACGAGGCCGAGGGCCGCCGCCGCGCAGTTCAGCAGGACGATCACGGTCACGGCGCGCGGGTCGGCGCGCAGGAGTCGCAGGGCCTCGTGGCGTACCGCGCGTTTGTCCGCGACGGGCAGCGAGCCGCTCACACCTCGCCTCCACGAGCCACCAGCGATCGATACCCAGCCTCCCGGCCCAGCAGCTCCGCATGCGAACCCGCCGCGACCACCCGTCCGTCGCTCAAGAAAGCGACCCGATCCGCCTTCGCCAGGAACAGCGGCGACGTGCTCACCACCACCGTGGTCCGGCCCTGTCGCGCCGCTCGGAGCCGGTCCGCGATCAGCGACTCGGTATGCGCGTCCACCGCCGCGGCCGGATCGACCAGCAGCAGGACGTCCGCATCCGCCAGCACAGCACGCGCCAGCCGCAGCCGTTGCCGCTGTCCGCCGGACAGGCTCCAGCCCTTCGCGTCCACGGTGGAGGAAAGCCCGGAAGCCAGTACGTCTTCCGCGGCCGCGACCTCCAGCGCGGCGGTGATCGCGTCGTCATCCCGGTGAGCGGCAAGGGTTTCCCGCAGCGAACCAGCGAACAAATACCCGTCGACGTCGCTCAGCACGACCCGGCGGCGAACCTCCGCCAGCGAGACCGCGCCCAACGGAACGTCGCCCCAACGGACGTCCGAATCCGTGAGCCGGGCGAGTCGTTCCAGGACCGCGGCGGCTTCGGCCGTCGTCGAGGTAGCGAGCACCAGGAACTCCCCCGCGCGCACCTCCAGGCCAGAGACGCCGTCAGCGATCGCGGCTTGCCCCGGCGGGCCCGAAACCGCACCGGCCCGCGAGGTGACCTCCGGGCGCAGCAACAAGATCCGCACCACCCGCCGCGCGGCCACCAACCCGAGGCTGATGTCCCCCGCTCCCTCGATGAAGTACGACACCGGCACCACCAGCACGGCCACATACCCGTACACCGCGACCAGCTCGCCGATCGTGATCTCCCCCGCCGCGGTCATCCGCGCCGCGATCCACGTGGCCGCGCCCAGGAACAGCGCGGGCAGGCCGACTCCGAGCGCCTGGATCCAGCTGATCACCGCGCCGATCCGGTTGCCCTCCGCGCGCAGCGCCTGCGAAGCACGCCGGTAACCGCCCGCGAACCGGTCCTTTCCGCCGATTCCGCACAGCACCCGCAATCCCCCGGCGATATCCGCGGCCCGGGTCGTCAGCGCCGCCTCCTGTCGCCGGTACTCGGTCTCCACGTGCTGGAGCCGCCGCAGCAGCGGTCCGGTGAGCACGACCAGCAGCGGCACCCCGAGCAGAACCACGAGCGCCAGCGTCGGCGACACCGAGAACAGCAACACCGCGACCACCGCGAAAGCCACGATGCCGCCGAAACCGGGGCCGGTGACCGTCAGCGCCCAGCTGATCCGCATGACGTCGGTCGCCGAGATGCTGACCGCCTCGCCCGCCGAAACCTTCCGCGGCAGGGTCGCGCCGACCTCGACGGCCTGACGCGTCAAGGCCCGCACGGTACGGAAAGAAGCGTCCATCCGTACCTGGGTCATGGTGCGGTGCCGCACCGTCTCCAGCGTCGCGTTCACCGCGCCGATGCCCACGATCGCGGCGGCCCAGCCCAGCAACGCGGCCATGCTCCCGCCGCGCAGCCCCTCGTCGACGGCACGGGACAGGAAGTACGGCGGCAGCATCAGACAGCCCATCCACGCCGCGCTGACCAGCCCGCCGGACAGCACCCGGCCGGGTTGGCGCCGCACCAGCCACCACAGGTAGCGGCCCGGCCCCCGGGTGTCCGGGTCAGGCACCGGCACCGTCCTGAACCGTCACCAAGCCTTTCGCCACCAGTGCGTCCACAGTGGAATGCAGTTCGCCGGCGCGCGCATCACCTTCGGCCAACCGGCGCAGGACCTTCTCCTCGTTGTCCCCCAACGGGTGCACACGCGAGTGATTGCGATCGAGGGCAATCGTGATCGCCAGATGAGACTTCTCGAAACCCGCGTGCGAGGACTCGGCGTCGCCGAAGTGGACCGCACCGGAGTTGGCGACCAGGACGCGATGCAGCACGACCCCGTCGGCCAGCGACAGCTTCGCCTCGGCGGGCAGCGGATCGGCCGCTTCTCCGCCGCCGTCGAAGAACATCCGGAACGCGTTGGGGCCGAAGCGGGCGGTGTAGAGGATGTCCTCCGGCACGTCGATCAGCGCGACCTCCGGGTAGAGCCGCTGGATCCGCTCGGCCAGCCCGGTGGAGACGCCGGTGTCCTCCTCGTAGTCGAGGTGGTACCAGCGGCGCGCCGGGTCGTCCTTGACGGTGATCCCGTACACCTCGGGCTCGTCGGCGATCGGCGCGCCCTTGAGCAGCCGGAACGTGCCCGCGTCGGCGCGGCCGATCACGTGCCGGTGGTCGCGGACGAAGCGGTAGGTGTCCTCCGCCTCGGCCGCGGTCTCCGACGGGAAGTCGCTGAACACCCCGGCTTCGACAGAGATCCCGGCGGCGTGGCACATCGCGAGGATGTCGGCCATCCGCCGCGGGGTCGTGCCCTTGTCCATCGCCTTGAGCACGCGTTCGTTCGCGCTTTCGAGTCCCATGTAGAGCCGGATGCACCCGGCTTCGCGCATGGTCGCGAACACCTCCGGCGTGAAGCCCTTCTCGAAGCGCGCGACGCCGTGCCAGCTGATGTTCGTCTGCCGTTCCAGCAACGCCTCCGACAGCGACCGCAGGTGCGCGGGCAGCATGACGTCCGCCTCGAAGGAGAACACGTCTTCGCCGGTGGACGCGACCACCGACGCCACGTCCTCGGCGATCAGTTTCGGCGAGCGCATCCGGTAGGGCGCGATCTTGATGAAGGCGTAGTTGCAGAACGCACACCGGTTGAAGTAGCAGCCACGCGTGGGCATCATGCAGATGACCCGCTTGGGCGCGAAGTAGTCCTCCAGCGGCAGCATGGTGAAATCCGGGGCGGGCAGCCAGTCCAGGTTGAGCTGGTAGGTGGGGTCGAGTTGCTCCAGGACCGCGCCGCCGACGTACCGGACGATGTTCCGCACCGACGCCGGGTCACGGCCTCCGGCAAGGGAATCCGCGAAGTGCAGGAGAGTCTCGTCGGCCTCTCCGACGAGGAACGAGTCGAGCCAGCGGCTGAACCGGGCGTCGGCGGTGAGCACTTCCCGGCCCCACGTGATCACCGGCCCGCCCGCGGTGACGTGCACGCTCGGATCCTGCCGGCGGATCTCCTCGGCGAGCAGGAACGCCGGGATCAGCTGCGAGAAGTACGGCACCGAAAGGCCGATCAACCGCGGTTTCCGCGCCAGCAGCGACGGCACGGCCACGTCGCGGAAGTAGCCCGCGAGCGGCCCGGCTTCGGTTTCGACCGCGTGCGCGACCTCCTCGTAGCTGTCGTAGGTCGCCTGCGAGTAGGAGTACTTGCCGAACCGCGACTCCGGTTGTCCCGCGGTGATCAGGTCGCCGGCGAGATGGAAGATCCGCTTGGCGTAGAGCAGTTTCGCCGGATCGTAGAAGTCGACCGGATCCCGCAGGATGCGCCGCGACTCGGCGATGTTCGCGACGACTTCGGCGGCACCGCCGTCTGACACCGCCGCGAGCGGTTCCGGCCGCAGCAGGTGGTCGAAGGCCTCCAGGTTGAGGTCGCGGAGTTCGACCTCGTCGTGCCCGCCGCGCCGGAGCACCGCGCCGAGCAGCGGCAACGCGCCGTGCGGCAGCGAAGGATCCGCCGCGGGCGGGAAGACGAGCGTTACCGGGAGGCCCATGACCGCCCTCCTCGTGTCTGGGCCCGGTTCCGGCGGGCGCGGGCCCGCCGGTCGGCCGCTTCGAGTGCGGTGTCCGCGGCCTGGCCGTCCAGGAACGCCGCGAACGCGCGCACGGTGGGATAGCGGAACAGGTCGACGAGCCGGGCGCGGCTGCCCCACTGCCGTTCGATCCGGCCGTGCAGGACCGTCAAAGCGAAGGAAGTCCCGCCGAGGTCGAAGAAGTTGTCGGCGACTCCGACCGAGCGTCCGTCCAGGACCTCGGTCCACAGCCGGGCCAGGTCTCGTTCGGTGTCGGACCAGATGCCTTCCTTGACCGCTGGCTCCTCGGCCGTCGCGACTTCGTGGATTCCTTTGCTGAGCAACGGGTCCAGTTCGGGTTTCTCGCCGGTGGTCACCAAGGCGGCGATCCATTCGAGGTACGCGGTGAGCAACCGGTCGATCCGGTCGGCCTCGTAGAGCGCGCGGTCGTAGAGGAGTTCGACGCCGAATCCGTCCTCGTGGCGTTCGACGTAGACGGTCAGGTCGAACGCGGAGCCGGGCTGTCCGGCGGGCAGGGTTTCCGTCGCGACGCCCGGCAGGACGAGTTCGCCGGGCGCGAAGCCGTAGACGTTGAAGAGCACCTGCACGAGCGGACCACGGGTCGGCTCGCGGGGCACGCGCAACTCGGCGACGATGCGTTCCAGCGGTGCGGCGGGGTGCGCGAGTGCCGCCACGAACTCGGCCGCCGCGCCCCGAACCGTGTCGGCGAAGCTCCGCGTCTCGTCGGCGCGGCAGCGCAGCGGGGCGATCTCGACGAAGAAGCCGACCAGGTCGTGGAAGGCGACGTGGCCGCGGTCGGCGACCGGGGTGCCGATGACGAGGTCGTCGCGGCCGGTGACGCGGTGCAGCAGCTCGGCGAACGCCGCGAACAACACCACCGACGATGTTGTGTCCACAGTGGACGCTAGTGCTTCGACCGCGGTGGAGACGTCTTGGCCGAGCTGGCCCTTGACGAGGGCTCCCCGGTGCGTTTGCGCTGGTGGCCGAGAGTGGTCGCGAGGGAGATCGAGGACGGTCGGCGCGTCCGAGAGATGTTCGCGCCACCACTGGAGGTCTTCGGCGGAACGACGCCGGTCGCGTTCGCTTCGCCAGGCCGGGTAGTCGGCGTAGCTGACCGGCAGCGGGGCCAGCTCGCCGGTATAGGCGGTGGAGAGGTCGCGGCAGAACGGGTCGAGCGACCATCCGTCGAACACCGCGTGGTGGAAGGTGATCGCGAGGACGTGGTCGTCCGGGGCGAGCCGCAGGAGCTTCGCCCGTACCAGCGGGCCGCTAGCCAGGTCGAACGGCGCGGTGGCTTCGGCGGCCAATTCCGCCTGGAGCTGGAGGGCGGACGTGTCCAGAACCGGCAGCGGCAGTGCGGACGGTGGGTCGGCCACCGCTCGGGGCGTGCCGCCGTCGGCCGGGAACCGCCACCGCAGTACCTCGTGCCGGGCGAGGACTGCGGTCAGCGCGGCCTGCAGCTTCGCCGGGTCGACTGGTCCACGCAGTCTGCGGGCCATCGGCGTGTTGTACGCGGCAGAGCCGGGGGCAAGCTGGTCGAGGAACCACAGCCGTCGCTGTCCCGGCGAGAGCGCTGGCGGATGTCCGGTGGTCAGTTCGATCTCGTCGGTGCGCTTCGCTGTTTCAACGCGGGCAGTGAGCCCGGCGAGGGTGCGGCTTTGATAGATATCGCCGACCCCGACGTCACGGCCCAGCTCGGCGCGCAGGGCGGCGGCCATGGTCATCGCGGTCAGGGAATGCCCGCCGCCGGCGAAGAAATCCTCCCCTTCGCCGAGCAGCCGGTGCCACACGCGGGCCACCACCGCGGGCAACGGCTCGTCCGCCGCACCAGCCGCCACGGGCTCGGCGGCGACCAGCTCTCGGAGCCGGTTCAGATCGACCTTGTGCGAGGCCAGCAGCGGCAGCTCGGGCAGGCAGAACACCCGCGTCGGGACCATCGCGGCGGGCAACCGGCCAGCGCAGTACTCCCGCAGCGCCGACGGCTCCACGGTCTCCGGGACGCAGAACGCGACGACCGTTCCGGAAACCGTGTCCGCGACGGCGTGCTGGACCTCCGGATGTGCCCGCAGCGCGGTCTCGATCTCGCCGAGTTCCACGCGCTGCCCGCGGATCTTGACCTGGCGGTCCAGCCGACCGAGGAACTCCAGGTCCCCGTCCGCGGTGCGGCGCACGAGGTCGCCGGTGCGATACGCCCGGCCGCCGCTGCCGAACGGATCGGCGATGAACCGTTCCGCCGTCAGCCCGGGCCGCCCGAGGTAGCCGCGAGCGAGCCCGGGGCCGCTGATCAGCAGCTCGCCGGGGGTGCCAGCGGGCACCGGGCACAGCTTCTCGTCGACCACGTGCAGCCCGTGCTCCCCCAGCGCACGCCCGATCGGGATCGGCCGGGTCCACTCGCCGCGGGCGTCGAAGGAGGACACCATGACCGTGGTCTCGGTCGGCCCGTAGCTGTTGAGAAACCGGCGGCCCGGCGCGGTCCACCGTGCGACCTGCTCCGGTCCCGGTGCCTCGGAACCCGTCCCGAGCACCGTCAATGCGGGCAGTCCGTGCGGTTCGACCAGCGGCAGCACCGAAACCGGCAGGTTGGCGTAGGACACCTCGTGGGCGCGCAGGAACTCGTGCAGCCGGACCGGATCGAGTCGGTCGGCCTCATTAATGAGCGCCACCTCCGCGCCGAACGCGAGCGCGACCCCGATCTCGTGCAGCGAGAGGTCGAAGCCGCACGACGCGAAGGCCAAGACGCGGGCGTTCCGGTCGAGCCCCACCCACTTGGCGGCGGCTTCCAGATGGGCGACGAGGCCGCCGTGTCCGAGCGCAACGCCCTTCGGTTCGCCGGTGGAGCCGGAGGTGTACATCAGGAACGCGAGGTTGTCCGGGTCGATCTCGACCGGCGATGCGGCCGCTGCAGTGCCCTGCCGGAGACGCGGAATGCTGTGGTACGCCAGGGCTTTCTCGCCGTCGTCGTCGACGAGGACCAGCTTCGGCCGGGCATCGGCGAGGATGGCGTCGCGGCGGTGGCGAGGATGGGACAGCTCCAGCGGCAGGTACACCCCGCCCGCCAGCATGATCCCGAGAAGGCCGACGAGCATCTCCGGCGTGCGTCGCTGGCACAGGCCGACGGGGGTCTCCGGGCCGACACCGCGGGCACGCAGGGTCGCGGCGAGGCCAGTAGCGGCCGTAGCCAGCGAAGCGTAGGTGAGGCGCCGGTCCCATTGGCGCACGGCGATCGAGTCGGGGCGCTGCTCGGCGTGAGCCAGAACCCGTTGTGGCAGAAGGGTCATTCGGCCGCCTCCGGATCCCGCAGCTGGACACGCAGCTCCGACAAGTACGTCCGCCCTTCGGCATCAGGCACCCACGCGTGCTCCGGGCCCGGCAGCAACTCGGTGAGCGTCAGCGCGCTGTCCGCTCCGGCACGAGCGGCCGCCCGCAGCGCGGAGCAGAATCCCGCCACGTAGACCGGGCTGGTGAAGTCGACGTAGAGCGGTTTGCCCTCGGTCGCGAACTTGGCGAAAACCCGTTCCGGCAGGCGCAGCGCACGCCGCCAGCGCCGCACCGCCAGGTACAGCTCGCGATGCCCTTCGATCTCGGACAGCCCGGTCTCGCCGACGGTCGTCCGCCAGCTTTCCCGGCACACCACCAGCCGGTCCACAGTGATCCGCGGCGTGTGCGGTCGCACGGTGGCCGAGCGGAACGCGTCGACCGCCCGCATCATCAGCAGTTCGGAGAACAAGTCGAGCACTGGACGACGGAAGCCAGGACCGAGCACGAAGAGTTCGCCGTCTTCGTCGGTGACGGATAAAGCAGCGATCCGCACCAGCCGCTCGGGATCAGCACCCGGCGCGTCGACGAAACCGAACTGACGGTCGTCGGAGTTCTCCAGGCAGCGGTTCACCCGCGCGGTGACCCGCGGCCACGTGGAGGGGAACAGCGGCAGCATCCGGCCAGCACCGAGGTCAGTGCGCAGGTCGGCGCGCAGCTGCTCGGGATCGGGGTGGACGCGGACGGTGACGCCGGAGTCGAACGTCGGCCACGAAACGTGCAGCTCGCCGAGGACGGCGAAGAACTCCCCGCGGCGCAGAGCGTCCAGATTCTCCGCGCACAGCTGGAGATCCGGACTGTGCAACCGCGCCCCGGCCCACCCCGGGCGGCTGGCGGGGAACAGCGCCTCGACGTCGAGGCTGGCGCTGTCGCAACGGATGTCCTCGGACTGGGAGTCGAGCGCGAACAACGCCGCCCACCGCCAGGAGAACCCGGCCAGCACGGCGGCGACCGGTCCGTCGTCCTGGCCGAAAAGGACGCCGCGCGCGAGGTACCACAACTGGCCAAACGGGACATCCTGGCCGCCGTTGTCCTCGGCCAGGTCGGCATGCAGCTGCTTTAGTCCATTGTGGACCGCAGTGGCGAGTTCGGCGGTGAGCCATCGGGCGAGGTGCGCCATCCGGGTGAGCGCGGGCCCGAGTCCGGCCAGCAGCCCGGTGCCGAAGCTGACGTCCAGGTCCCGGATCGTGTCCTCGTAACAGGGAGTCCGGCCCGCATACATCTCGCCAGCACGCTGCCGTGGTGCGCTGCCGGTGACCGCGGTGACCTCGTCGTCCAGTTCCGCGAGGGCGGTCAGCAACGCGTCGGCGTCGCCCGCCGCCTCGGCCACCCGCGCCCGTGCCCGGTCGAGACGGTCGAGCCCGGCGAGCGCGTCGTGCCGGATCCGTTCGTCGCCGATCGCCTGGATTCCCCGGTACAGCGTCGATTGGGCGGTGTAGTTCAGCGGCAGATCGATGCCCCACGACACCAGCGAACGGTCGTGCAGGTCGGCGAGCATGCGTTCCAGGTCGGCCCGCGCCGCGAGGGTTCCGTCGAGCTCGGCCAGGACTTCCCGGGCGGGCCGCCCGTCGCAATGAGCGAGCAGCTGTGCTTGCTGCGGGGTGAGGGTCCGGGCGGGTTCGGTGGGGTGCAGCAGCCGGGTTCCGTCGAGCGCGAGGTGCGGGGGCAGCCGGACCGGGAGCCACGACCGGGTCTCGCTGTCCTCGGCCAGGTGCCGGGCGTACGCGTCGAGCACCCAGTACTCGAGGTGGGTCGCGCGGGCCCGGACCAGGCGCGGACCGATCTCGGCGGTGACGACGTCCGGCCGGGAGCTGATCTCGGTCCAGCTGACCGGGCCGAAGAAGCCGATCGTCTCGGTCTTGGCGCAGTAGCGCTGCCAGTAGCGGGCGAGCAGGTCCTCGTCCCGGCGGCGGCGCCGGTTCAGCCGCGCGGGTTCGGGCTCCGCCGCGATCGAATCGGCCACGCGCAGAACGCGCGCGTTCTGCCACACGAGCGCCTCGCGGAACAGCGGGTCGGCCGCGATCTTCGACAGCGCCCGGCTTCCCTGCGCGGCGGCCTCGGCGAACGCCTGCTCGGCCTCGTGCTGGTCCACGGTGCCGTCGAGGTGCGCATCGACGATCGCCGCGGCTTCGGAGCAGGTGAAGGCCGCGAGTCCGTCGGCGGGGAAGCCGGTCGTACGGAGCAGGGCCGCGCGCCAGACCTTCCAGTCGCCGCCGGGGACCTCGACGAGGTGCGCGTCAGCCACTGGCGTCGCCCCGCATCCGGGCGACCACGCCCGCCATCGCCGCGACGGTGGGCGCTTCGAACAGCACCTGCATCGGCACCCGGACGCCGACCGCGCTCCGCACCTGGGAAATCAGCTGGACCGCGGTCAGCGAGTTCCCGCCGAGTTCCGCGAAATCCTCGTCCACGCCGACCTCGGCGATCCCGAGCACGTCGGCCCACACGCGAGCGATGGCGGTCTCCAGGTCGTCGGCGGGCGCGGCGTCGGGGCCGGAAGCCATGATCGCCTCGGAGCGCTGGCGGATCCTCGCCAACGGGACCGCCGAGACGATCGCCCGAGGCCCGAGGCCCGCGCCGAGGAGCCGGTCGAGGAGGTCCACCGCCTCCTTCGGACGCAGCCCCTCGCCGGTCGGCGCGGCGGGTTTGCCGCTGAGCGCGGCGACGTCCGTGCGGCGCATGACGAAGTCGGCGACCGTGAGCACCGGGTCGCCGCGTTCGTCCACAACGGACAGATCAGCGGTGATGACCTCGCCGTCTCGGGTGCCCTGGTAGCGCGCCCAGGCCCACAGCCGCGCGGGGAACGGCCGGTGCACGACCAGTCGTCCGTAGCTCAGCGGCAGGTACTTGCCCTGTCCGTCGCTGGCCACCGAGGTGACCTCGTCGAGCACCGCGGGGTGCAGCGGCAGCCTGGCCGCCTCCGCCTGGACGGCGTCGGGGAGTTCGAACCAGGCCAAGCGGCTCGTGCCGTCGGCGGTGTCGGTCGTGTGCCGCAGGCTGCGCCACCTCCCGCCCAGCGCGAAGCCGCCCGCCTGCCCGAGACGTTCGCCGTTGTAGTCCTGACGCTGTCCGCTGTGGCTAGCGCGAAGCGCGCGCAGATCGACAGGCTCGGCGTCAGCGGCGGTCCACCTTGCCCGGGCCTCGGCGTGCACGCCGCTCTCGCTGGCGACTTCGACTCGGTACTCCCCCGCGTCGGCGCGCACGGTGACCCGGATCCGGGCGCTCTCCTCGTCGGCGAGCACCAACGGGCGCACGAACACGAGATCACTGAGTTCGGTCTGATGCCGCGGCGAGGATCGCGGCACGTGGTTCTCGAACGCCTCCCGGATCAGCTCGACGTGCGCGGCTCCCGGCATGAGGGCGCGGCCTTGGTGCCGGTGCTCGTCAAGCACCCAATGCGTTGCCGGGGAAACCGTCCCGCGGTATCCGCCGTTGCCGTCGCGATGAGTCAGGATCGGGTGGTCCCAGGCCTCGCCGGGCTGGTCGAGGACGCGCCGCCATTCCCGGGGCACCTCGGTCTCGACGGCCATGCCGACCTCCAGCCACCGCCCCCAGTTGACCGACAGCCGCCGTACCGGCCACCCGTCGGCGGCACCCGCGCACGCGTCGAGATAAGCGTTCGCCGCGCTGTAGTCGACCTGTCCCGGGGCTCCGACCAACGCCGAGGTCGAGGAGCACAGCACGAGGAAATCCGGCGACAGATCGCCGAAGGCGGCGCGGAGGAGGCTGGTGCCGAGCAGCTTCGGGCCGAGCACGCGTTCGGCCTCGGCGCGGTCCCACGCCTCGATCATCTGACCGCCGGCGACGCCCGCCGCGTGCACGATGCCGTCGAGGCGGCCGAACCGTCCGATCAGGACCTCCCGCACGCGGGCCAGGTCTTCGGCGGCGCTGACATCAGCCGCGACGACCTCGACTTCCGCCCCGGCCGCCCGCATCCGGCGGATCGCCGCGACAGCCCGGCCGAGGCGATCGGTCTCGCCCAGCGCGTCCCACTCGTGCTCCGGCGGGAGACCGTGGCGGCTGGTGAGGACGAGCCGTGCCGCGACCCGCTGCGCGAGGTGCTCGGCGACGGTGATCCCGATCCCCCCGGTACCGCCGGTGATCAGGTACACGCCTTGCTGGCGCAGCGTTGTCGAGTCCACTTCGGACAGTCCGGGAACGGGCTGGTGCTCGGGTACCCACCGGCGTCCGCCGCGCAGGGCCACGACCGGATCGCCCGGAGCAGCGCGCAGTTCCGCCAAGAGAGCACCGGTGGCGCGGTCGCCCGGCCCGAGGTCGAGGTGACGGACGCGCAGGACCGGCAACTCGATCGGGGCGACCTCAGCGAACGCAGTCACCGTGGCGCTGGCCGGATTGACGAGGTCGGCACCGGTGACATCGCGCGCGCCCCGGGTGAGGACGTCCAGTCCGATCGCGCCGCTCTCCCCCGACTGAGCCTGCGCGGTGCCCGCGAGCGCCCGCGCGCAGGCGATGAGGCTGAACAATCCGCGGTCCTGGGCACGAAGCGGGTCGTCCTCGTCGGCGTCGAGCAGCCAGGCGTGGGCGATCCGCGTCGGCATTCCGCCGCGCGCGGCGAGGTCGGCGAAGAGGCGGGCGTAGTCGTCCGGTTCGGTGGCGCGGACCCGGTAGGAGTTGCCCGGCTCCTCGCCTGCGACGACAACGTCGGCACCACTGCGCCGGAGCGCCGCGACCAGGTCGGCGCCGCGCGGGCCGTCGCTGAAGACCAGCCAGCTGGACGGTTCGCCGGTCGCCGTCAGCGGCGCGGTCTGCCGCCAGGTCGGCACGGAAACCCAGCTGTGGTCGACAGGTTCCGGAGCGGGTTGCGGCGTGCCCGGCGGGTCGGGTTCGACGAAGTAATGCGTGCGCTCGAACGGATAGGTAGGCAAAGGCACGCGACGTCCGGGAGTGCCGATGCGATCGGTGCGCACCGGGACTCCGACCGTCCACAAGCGACCTGCCGCGGCATACAAGGTCTCGACGTCGCCGCGAGAATCGCCAGGCGTCGGCAGGCTGGGCAGGGCGAGCGGCCCCTTCGACCGTGCCGCGCCGCGTGGCCGGATCCGCGCCAGCCCGGCCAGCTGCCGCCCGGGACCGCATTCGACCAACGCCCAGGAACCGTCCGCGAGCAGCCGCTGCACGCAGTCGCCGAAGCGGACGGTGTCGCGCAGCTGCCGGACCCAGTGGTCAGGGTCGACGGCCTGTTCCGGAGTGATCCAGTCCCCGGTGCGGGTCGAGAGGTAGGGCCGGTTCGGGCGGCGCAGCGACACTGCCGCGACCTCGGCGCGGAACTCCGGGAGGACCTCGTCCATCAACGGCGAGTGGAACGCGTGCGAGGTACGCAGGCTGCGATGCTGGATCTTCTCTGCGGACAGTTTCGCGGCGAAGTCTTCGATCGCTTCGCCAGGTCCGGCGACCACACAAGCCCCCGAACCGTTGACCGCGGCGAGCGACAGGTCCGCAGGCAGCCATTCGCGAAGCCGGTCCTCGTCCATCGAGACGGCCAGCATGGCTCCCGGCGGTGCCTGCTGCATCAGCCGTCCTCGCGCACACACCAGCCGGACCGCCTCGGGCACGGTGAACACCCCGGCTTCGGCAGCCGCCACGTACTCGCCGACGGAATGGCCGATCATCGCCTCGGGTTCGACGCCCCACGACCGCCACAACCGGCTCAAGGCGTAGCCGACGGCGAACAGCGCGGGCTGCGCGAACTGGGTCTCCTCCGGATGCTCGGCGAGCAACTCTCGCAGATCAGCGCCGAGTTCGTGTCGCGCCAGCGCAAGACATTCGTCCATTGCAGACTGGAAGACCGGTTCGGCGCGGTGCAGCTCGTCGCCCATGCCCGGGTATTGGCTGCCCTGTCCGGAGAACAGGAACGCGACCTTCGTGGCGGGATCGGCGACCGCTGCGGCGGGACGAGCCAGCGCCCGGACAAGGTCTTCCCGAGTCCGCGCGACCATCGCGGCGCGGTGCGGATGTTCGTCCCGCCCAGCGCGCAACGTGTGGGCGATGTCGGTGAGACTCAGTTCCGGGGAGTCCGCGACGTACTCGGCCAGCCGCGTCGCCGCCGTCTGCAGGGCGCTCTCGGTCTTGGCGGACAACGGAATCAGCGCGACTTCCGCAGCCTCAGTCACAGGCAGCACGGGCGGTTGTTCGACCACCAGGTGCGCGTTCGTGCCGCCGAAGCCGAACGAACTCACGCCCGCCCGGCGCGGCCCCGTCGCATCCCAAACCCGCGCGACTGTGTTGACGGTGAACGGCGAGTTCGCGAAATCGATGTCCGGATGCGGCGCGGTGACGTTCAGCGAAGGCGGCAGCATCCCGTGGGACACCATCAGCGCGGCCTTGATCAGGCCGACCACCCCGGCCCCCTGGCTGAGGTGGCCGATGTTGGACTTGGCCGAGCCGATCGCGCACCGCTGCCCGTCGCGCGGCTCGCGGCCGAAAACCTCGGTCAGCGCGGCGATTTCGATCGGATCGCCGAGCCGGGTGCCGGTGCCGTGCGCCTCGACGTAGCCGATCTCCGCCGGAGTCACCCCGGCGACGCTCAACGCCTGCGCGATCACCGCGGTCTGCCCCTTCGGTCCGGGGGCGGTGAAGGACACCTTTTCCGAGCCGTCGTTGTTGACCGCGTTGCCGAGGATCACCGCGTGGACGTGGTCGCCGTCCTCGACCGCCTCGGACAGCCGCTTGAGCACGACGGTCCCGCCGCCGCTGCCCCACACCGTCCCCGACGCCTGCTCGCTGAACGGCGCGCAATGCCCGTCGCTCGAATCGACGCCGCCGACGCGGGGCAGATAGCCGCGGTGGTGCGGGAGTTCGATGTTGGTTCCGCCCGCCACCGCCAGGTCGCATTCGCCGGACCGCAGGGCCTCGCACGCGAGGTGCACCGCGACCAGGGACGTCGAGCACGCGGTCTGCACGGTCATGCTCGGTCCGCGCAGGTCGAGCTTGTACGAGGTGAAGGTCGCGAGGTAGTCCGGCGAGTTGCCGACCATCGTCAGGCCGCGGCCGGCCGACTCCCAGATCCGCCGGTTGCCGCGGATGTTGCGCCAGAGGTAGTCGTCCACGCCGGTGCCGCCGTAGACCCCGACCTCGCCGCGGACGCGGCCCGGCGGATGGCCGGCGTCCTCCAATGCGGTGTGGCACAGCTCGAGGAACAGCCGCTGCTGCGGGTCGGCCAGTTCGGCCTCGCGCGGGGTCATCCCGAAGAACGCGGCGTCGAAGCCCGCCATGTCGTCGAGCACTGGGGCGGCCGGGACGAACGCGGGGTCGTCGAGCTCCTCGACCGGCACGCCGGCGGCGAGCTGCTCGGCGCGGGTGAACCGCCGGACCGACTCGACCCCGGCGGTCAGGTTGCGCCAGAACTGGCGGACGTCGGCCGCGCCCGGCACCCGGCAGGCCATCCCGACGATCGCGACCGGTTCGACGGCCGGGCCGGGGTCAGCGGAGTCACCGATGGCCATACCGCCTCACTCATCGCACATCTCGGCCGACAACCTTCTCCTCGCCAGTAGATCCAGGCCGCCCGCGTGCGTCCATGCTTTCGGACCCAGGCGAAACCACGGTGGCGAGCGGGCGGACGCGGCTACCGTGAGCCCCGTTCTCCCGCGAAAGGACCCAGATTGACCGAGAATTCGGCCCGGGTGCCCCACGTCGTCGTCGCCGGGAGCGGATCCCTGGCGCGCAGTGCGTGTTTTTCGCTTGCCCTGGCGAGGATTCCGGCCGCGGTGCACGTCCTGGCGCGCAGGCCCGGCAAGGCTCAGGAAGTCGCGGATCTCGCCGAAATGCGGGCGCGGCTGAGCGGCTCGCCAGTCTGCTTCGAAGCCGGGGACCTGACCGACCTGAGAGAGGTCTTGGCGCGGGCTCAGCCGACGGTGGTGCTGAACTGCGCCTCGCATCAGTCGCCGTGGGAACGGATGACGAGCCCGTCGGAGTGGACGAACCTGCTGCGCCGCGGCGGTTTCGGGCTCACCCTGCCGCTCCAAGCCGGACCCGCGATCTCGCTCGCCCAGGCGGTGGCGGCGGCCAGTCCGGAGTCGCTGCTGGTCAACGGCTGCTTCCCGGACGCGGTCAACCCTCTGTTGAAAGCCCTGGGGCTGCCGGTGTTCTGCGGCATCGGCAATGTGATGACCCTCGCCGCCGCACTGCGCGCGACGCTCCCCGCCGACGACACCCGGACGTTGCGCGTGCTCGCCCACCACGTCCACCTGCACGCGCCCGACGACGATGCCGACGAAGCGTTGGCCTGGCTGGACGATGAGCCGTTGGCCGACGTCACGGCCCGGCTGGCCAAGCTCCGCGCGGTCGACCGCCGAGAGCTGAACGCGGTGACCGGGCACGCCGCCGCGCTCCTGGTCGAAAGCCTGCTGACCGGCGCGGACCTCCGGACGAACGTGCCGGGACCGCTCGGGCTGCCGGGCGGGTATCCGGTGCGGATCCGCGCCGGCTCGCTGACCCTCGACCTGCCCGTCGCCGAAGACGTCGCGGTGCAGCGAAACCAGCACGATGGGCACCGCGACGGAGTCGTGGTCGCGGGCTCCGACGTCGTGTTCGGCGAAACCGCGCGCGCGGCCTTGCTGGCTTACCTGCCCGACGTCGCGGCCGGATTCCCGGTCCAGGACACCGCTTCCGTCTGCGACCGCCTCCTGGAACTGCGCGACCGTCTGCGCTCCCCTGCCCCTGTCCCGAACGAGGAGGAGCGATGCCCGTCCCCCGCGCGTCCCGGAACCTGATCACCGACTACTACGCCCGGATCCGCGCGGACATCGAACGCCGCGTGCCCGCTCCGGTCACCTCGCCTGGCCGGTTCGCTCCCGGGTCCGCACTGCCCGATCTCGACACCGCGACCCGGGAGTACTTCTCCGTCGCGACCGCCGCGTGGGGCCCGTTGGCAGAAATCGACGGCCACTCGATCCGGCTGCTCGACCTCACCGGAAACCCCGGCACCCACACCACGAAAACCTTCGCCTCCCTGCTGATCGTCGCGAGGGCGGTCGAGCACATCCGCCGCACCGGCGAGCCGATCGTGATCTTCACGCCGACGTCCGCGAACAAGGGCGTCGCGCTGCGCGACGCAGTAGACCGCGCGATCGCGACCGGCCTCGTCCGGCCCGGCCAGCTCCGGGTGATCGTGCTCGCGCCCGCCCGTTCCGAGGCGAAATTCCGTTCCAGCGCGCTGTCCCGCGAACCGGAGCTGGCCCGCCGCAATCCGGTGCTCCTGCTGGACAGCCCACGACCGGAGCAGGTCAAAGACCTCGCCCGCGAATTCGTGGCCCGCGAGGAAGTCCGTCCCGGTTCACCGCGGCTTTGGTTCACCCTCGACCTCGACAACTACCTGGTCGCCGACGCCGCCCGGGCCTTCTTCGAACACGACGTCGACCCAGCTCGCGGCAACCGCTGGCACGCGCACGCTGTGTCGAGCGCGTTCGGCCTGCTCGGCTACCACCAGGGCCGGGAACAGCTCGAAGCGGATCCGGCCGCGCACCCGGGTTTCCTGCTGGTCCAGCATCTCGGCGCGCCCGACATGGTGCTGAGCCTGCTCCACGGCGACCACGACCCCGCGAACGCGCCGCAGTACCGCCGCTCGGCCGGGCACTACGTCCAGGACGCCGACCCGCACTTCCCGCTGTCCACAGAGGACCCGGACGAGGTGCTGGAGCCGACGTTCTACACCCGCCGCCCGGCCACCTCGCAGACGATGGACCCGCTCGTGCGGCGCTTCGGCGGAACCGGGATCGTCGTGTCCCGGCGGGAGTGCACGAGCCGGTACGCGATGATCCGCGACCTGCTGAACGCCGCCGGACGGCCGATGCCCGCCGACCACGCCGAGCTGCGGGAGTGGTCGCTGGTGATGGCGATGACCGGCGTGCTGAACGCGATCGAGCGACGGCTGGTCCCGGCGGGCACCGAGATCGTCCTGCACGCGTCGGGGACGTACACCGCCGCCGACTACCAGCCGATCGAACCGTCGGCGCTCGTGCCGGTCGCCGGGTTGGACCAGGTGCGGGCCGCGGTGGACGCGGCGCTGGCCGTCCCGGCGGGGCGGTGACCCGTGCGGGCGCTGCGCATCACCGGACCGCTCGACCGGGCGGAGCTGTCTGCCGTCCTGAAGCGGATCGCCGCCCGGCTTCCGGACGATCCGCCCTCCACAGCGGACGCTCTGCCAGAGGACGCGTCTCCTCTGCGGGCAAGCCTGCGTTCTCTAGCCGAGGACGAGCACGAGTTGCTGGTCGCTCCGCCCGACGCCACTCACCTGTGGTTCGGGCAGTTCCTGGCACACCTCGTCGCTGAACTTTCCGGTTCTTCCGCACCCGAGTTCACCCCAGCCGTCGCAGCGAGCCACTCGGTCGGCTCCCGGCTCGACCTGGCCGCGTCCGGCCGCTGCGCGCGGTTGACCACCGACCTCGACGCGCGCTTCGCCGATCAGCCCGCGACGGTGTTTCTCACCGCGATCGCCTTGCTGCTGCGGCGCTACACCGGCACCGCCGCGGTACCACTCGGCCTGCCCGACGGCTCGGCGCTCATCGTCGACCTCAGTGAGGATCGATCGGTTTCGACCGCACTCAGCGACGTCGCCACCGCCCAGCGCACGGCGGTCACTGGAGTCGAAGTAGCGGTTGCGGCCGACGAATTCCTCACCGGACTCGACAATCGGAGCCTGCGCGCTTTCGCCCTCGGCGAGGACGGCCCGCCCATCACCGCAGGCAGGCTCAGCCTGGAACCGGTCGCCCGGTCCTCGACGTCGTACGACCTGGAGATCGTCCTGTCCCTCCGGACGAACCGCCCCCGGATCACCTGGCTCGGGCGCCTGCCGGAATCCCTGCTGGCCGATCTCGCCGCCGACCTGCCCACCCTGTTGGCCGAGATCCTCGACCACCCGGGTCGCTCCACGGCGGCGTTGCTGCCCCACGCCCGCGGCGACCGGACAGCGACCCTCGAGCCCTCCGGCGAGCCCCTGTTCCCCGCCGACGCGACCTCGATCGCACACCGGTTCGCCGAGATCTGCCAACAGTTTCCCGCCAATCCGGCGATCCTCACCGACACCGAAACCCTCACCTACGAAGAACTCGCCGCCCGCGCCGCCGGAACCGCCGCCCTGCTGCGGTCCGGCACTGGCCCCGTCGGGTTGCTGCTCCCGCACGGACCAGCGCACATCGTCGCGATCGTCGCCGCCGCCCTCACCGGACGGCCGTACGTTCCGCTAGACCCGCATCATCCGCCCGACCGGCTGGCCGCGATCCTGTCCCACGCAGGCGCCACCACGGTCCTGACCGACCCGGAACACCAGCCCCTGTGCGACCGGATCGCCCCGACGCTGACCGTGCACCAGCTGTCCACAGTGGAATCCCGCCCAGCGGACATTACGGCGTCCGGTGATTCCCTCGCCTACGTCCTGTACACCTCGGGATCGACCGGCAAGCCGAAGGCAGTCGCGCAGCCGCACGCGAACGTCCTCTTCCAGGTCCGCAACCACGTCGACAACTTCCGGATCAGCCCCGCCGACCGGCTCGGCCTGCTCACGTCCTTCGGCTTCGACATGGCCGTCACCGACCTGTTCTCCGCGCTGCTCAGCGGTGCCGCCGTGGTGCCGTTCGACGTCGCCGCGCACGGCGTCACCGCACTCGGCGAGGTCCTCGCGAAACACGAGGTGACGGTCTACCACTCGACGCCGACGATGTTCCGCTACCTGACCGACTCGCTCGGCGACCGTCGACTGCCCGCCCTGCGCGCGGTTCTCCTCGGCGGCGAACAGGTGCGCCGCGACGACGTGGAACGGGCACGCCGCGTCGGTGCGCCGGATTGCGTGTTCGTCAACGGCTACGGTGCGACCGAGATCAGCTTCGTCACGCAACACCATCTGGGACCCGACGCGGTCATGGACGGCGAGGTAGTCCCAGTCGGCCGCCAGTTGCCGGGCGTCGAAGTCGTCCTGCTCGACCCGGCAGGCCGCCGCACCTGCCTGCGCGGCGAAATCACCGTGCTCAGCCAGCACATCGCGCCGGGCTACTGGCGGGATCCATCCGCGTCCGCCGGGAAGTTCGTGACGATCGACGGCGTGCCCGCCTACCGCACCGGAGACCTCGCCCGCAGGCTGCCGGACGGCACCCTGATGCACCTCGGCCGCGCCGACCGGCAGGTGAAAATCCGCGGCTACCGAGTCGAACTCGGCGAGGTCGAAGCGGCTCTGTGCGCTCAGCCCGGGGTCGCGCAGGCCGTCGCTGTCGCCGGGCAGAGCGAAATCCTCGCGTACGTCGTGCCACGGGGCTCGCGCCCGGATCCGGCCTCGCTGCTCGACGCGCTCGCCCGGAAGCTGCCGCACTACCTGGTCCCGCGTTCGGTCACCGTCCTCGACACTTTCCCGCTGACCAGCACCGGAAAGGTCGACGTCCGCGCACTACCCGTTCCGTCGCCGGCCCGCCGACCTCAAGGCGACGTGCGCCAGGCGATCACCCGCGCCTGGTCGACCGTGCTCGGCCTGCCGAACCCGCCTAGGGACAAAGACTTCTTCGCGCTCGGCGGCCACTCCGCACAGGTCCCGGTGCTGAAACGCCTGCTGGAGGAGGAACTCGGCGTCGAAATCCCCCTCGGCCGGTTCTTCGACCACCCCACGATCACCGCGCTTGCCGACTCCCTGGCGACCAACCCCGACGGTGCGCTAGACCGAGTCGGCGACCGCATGTCCCGCCGCCGCGCCGCCCGGCGGTCCCGATGACCGAGGACATCGCGATCATCGGCATGGCATGCCGGGTCCCCGGCGCGGCGAACCCGGAGACGTTGTGGCGCAACCTGTTCACCGGCGTCGACCCGATCCGCCGCTACACCGACGATGAACTGCGCGCCGCCGGAGTCGAGGAAGCACTGCTGCGTGCCCCTGATTTGGTGCGCTCAGTCGGCCACCTCGCCGGAATCGCCGACTTCGACGCCGAGTTCTTCGGCTACAGCGCGGACGAAGCCGCCCAACTCGATCCGCAACACCGACTGCTGCTGGAAACGTCGTGGTCAGCCTTCGAGGACGCAGGCTACGACCCGGCTTCGTGTCCCGACACCGGAGTCTTCGCCAGCGTCGGCCCGAGCTGGTACGAGCACTACCGCTTGGCCGGCGCCTGGCCCGGCGCGCACTCAGTAGGCACCGCGACCGACCATGCCGCCGCCCGCGTGTCCTACGCACTCGGCCTGTCGGGCCCCAGCCTGGCCGTGCAAAGCGCGTGCTCGTCTTCGCTGGTCGCGGTATGCCTGGCCGCACAAAACCTCGCCGACTTCCGCTGCGACCTCGCCCTCGCCGGCGCCGCCGCCATCCCCTACCCAGCCCGCCTGGCCGCAGGCGACGGCTTAGTCTCCCTGTCCGGCCGCTGCCGCACCTTCGACGCGGACGCGGACGGCTCGGTCTTCGGCAGCGGCTCCGGCGCCGTCCTGCTCAAACGCCTCGCCGACGCTCTCGACGACGGCGACGCCATCCACGCTGTGATCCGCGGCTGGGCAATCAACAACGACGGCGACCGCCCCGATTACCGCACTCCCAGCGGCAGCGGACAGGCCGCCGTCGTGCTGGAAGCGTTGCGGGCAGCGGAAATCGAGACAGTCAGCTATGTGGAAGCACACGGCAGCGGCACCCTTCTCGGCGACGCACTGGAAGTCGACGGCCTCGACCGCGCCTTCCGGCTCGCCGGGATCCCCGGGTGCCTTCTCGGTTCGGTGAAGCCCGCGATCGGCCACCTGGACGGGGCGTCCGGGGTAGTCGGCCTGATCAAGTCCGCCCTGGTCGCCCGGCACGGCATTGTTCCGCCGACCGCGCATTTCCGGCGTCCGAACCCGCATCTCCCTGTCTCGGGCGGTTTTACGGTCAACACCGAGCCCGTCGAACTGGCCGCACCCCGCCGAGTCGGAGTCAGCTCATTCGGCCTCGGCGGGACGAACGCGCACGTCCTCGTCGAGCAACCCCCGCCGCTCCCTCGCCCTGAGTCTTGCTCCCAGCACCTCCTCGTCCTGTCCGCCCGCACCCCGCAGACCCTGGCGACTGTCGCGGCCCAGCTCCGGGATCGCCTGGCCCGCGAACCGGACCTGCCGCTGGCCGACGTCGCGTTCACCCTGGCCACCGGTCGCCGGGCGTGGCCCTTTCGGCAGTTCGAAATCGTCGGGAGTTCCCCATCCGCCGAGCTGGCGAACCTCGGCAGGCGGTGGATGGAGGGCGGCACGCCGGACTGGTCAACGGTCTTCGCCCCCGGCCGCCGCCGAGTGTGGCTGCCGACCTATCCATTCGAACGAACCCGCCACTGGGCCAAAGGGGTTCCGGTGCTACCCGAATGAGGCCAGGTCATGTCACGCAACTTCCGCCACGACCAGCCCGGACGCGCTCGGAGACTGGTCCCGGCCTCGCGACGCCACGCAACAGCCCGCGGAATCGCCGCCGAGCAAGCTCCAACCACCCGCCACCTGGTCACGCGGCCCTGCCCGGCCGAGGGCAACTCAGGTCACCCACCACCTCCCGCCCCGCCACCAGCTCAGCGCGAAACCGCCTCCCTGTCCGCGATGCCACGCAGCAGCCCGCGGAACCGCCGTCCAGCAAGCTCCAACCACCCGCCACCAGCCCAGCGGCGCACTGCCCGAAAGCCCCTGCCCGCAAGCCGCCCAACCGGCACCGTTCAACCGCGCCCGCCAGCGATCCTCCCTATCGGAGGTCAACGGGCGTCGCACAACCGCGCATCGCTCGCCCGCACCAGCGAAGCACCCAGCTCCGTCGCCGTGTGCAGCACCTTCCGCCCCGCCCGCACCGTCATGATCAGCCCGGCGTTGCGCAACGCGCTCGCGTGTTCCGAAGCCGACGACAAACTCACCCCGGCCTGCACCGCGAGTTCCGTAGTCCCGCGCGGCACGACCGCCGCCCGCAGGATCGCCGCGCGGCGGGCCCCGACCAGCGCCGACAGGCCGTCGCCGGTCGATCGGCCCGGGCCGCTTCGCGCGGACACGCCCGGGATCGGGTACACGACCGTCACCGGTTCGCCCGCGCCGCCCGGGATCACTACCGTCTCGGGGGCCAGGCACGACGGCACGAAGTCCAGCCCGTGCGGCGCGGGCAGGTCCCGGTCGGCGGGACTGCCGATCTCCACCACGTTCCCGAGCTGGCCGATTCCGGCGGACACCGAACCGATCGCTCTCGCCACGCCCTGGCGCAGCATGATGTGCGCCCGCTGGACCAGGTCGGCCTGTGCGGTCGCCACGATCTCCGCCCACTGCGGCTCAACCAGGCTGCGGTATCCCTCCTCGACGGCCTTGACCAGCGCCGTTCTCGCGTCGTCGCTGCCGGAAGCGAGGTCGTGCAGCCACGCGGCGGGCTGCTTCAGCCGGAACGTCGCCGCGAGGTCGGCGCGGACCCGGTCGGCGGACAGGGCCGCGAGGTCGTCCAGCGCGGAGCCGATCTCGGCGCGGCGCGACACGAGGAAGTCCGGCACCTCGCCGCGCGCGGAGAACAAGTCGAACAGCGGCCGGATCGGGCGGGGCGGCCGGAGCCGCACCGGGAAATGCCCGGCGGGACGCGCGTCCCTTCTCAGCCGGCACAGCGCGCCGAGCAGTTCGACAACCGGAAGGGGGCCTTCGAGAAATCGGACGGACTGAAATGACTCCAGGGTCAGACGAAGCCGGATCACTATACCACCGATCTGACAGAAACGCCGTTTAATCCCCCTCCAGGCGAAGTCAATCAGGCCCGCGTACATGAAGAATACAATCGTCGCTTCAACCCCGAAGCGACGGCCATTAAATGCGCCCCAAAAGCATTTCCAAACGCGGCGACCAGTGTCGTTACCGGGATTTCCCGGCCCGGGAGGCGTCAGCGCGCAGGCGGCTCGGCGGCGTCGGCCATCGCCGCGATCAACGAGGCGGGCCGCAGGTCAGTCCAGTTTTCGTTGACATAGTCCAGGCACTCCGCCCGCGACGCCGGTCCGTGGACGGTCGTCCATCCGGCGGGCACGGCGGCGAACTCGGGCCACAGCGAATGCTGATTCTCGGCATTGACCAGGACGAGGTAAACCCCATTCTCGTCTTCGAACGGATTGGTCACAGCGTTCTCCTGTTCCGGTCGGCGACAACACCGCACTGAGAGCAGGATAGACCAGCATTGCCCCGACGACGAGCAGTTTGCCGTCCAGACTACCCGGTTCCGGAATTCTTCGCCGGAATCGGTTCAGAAAACTGGCGGGCCGGCCCGCCGCGCGCTCAGAACGGCTTGGTCGGCAGGTATTTGCCGTCCAGGGTGATCACAGCCCGCGAACCGCCCTCGGGGTCGTCGACCTTCTTCACGTCGAGCTTGAAGTTGATGGCCGAGATGATGCCGTCGCCGAACTGCTCGTGGATGAGCGCCTTCAGCGTCGTTCCGTAGACCTGCAGGATCTCGTAGAAGCGGTAGATGGTCGGGTCGGTCGGCACCCGCTCCGGGATCGAGCCGCGGACGGGCACCGTCTGCAGCTGCAGCGCGGCGTCGCCGTCCAGGCCGAGCAGCGAGGCCACGGCCTCGGCGGACTCCTTCGGCAGCGGGTGCTGCCCGAGCACGGCGGCGGTCGTGAACACCGCCGACAGACCGGCTGCGTCGGCGATCTGCTGCCAGCTGAGGCCCTCGCGGGTCTTGGCCGCCACCGCCTTCGCGGCCAGCTCCGCGCGGACGGCCGGGTCGAACTGGGAGTGCACCATGGGAGTCCTTTCCTCGGAGGGACCGCTTGCCGCCGCGCCGCCGGGGAGTTCAGCGGGACAGGACGCGCTCGTGCAGTCGCCGGACCGCCAGCCGCGCGGACTCGAACGCCCCAGCCTGCCAGGCGGTGAGGTGCGTGAGCCAGTCCCCGGCGAAGTACACCCGTCCGGCCGGTTTGCCGAGCAGCTGGTAAGCCGGGGTGCCGAGCGGAGGCGTGGCCCACGCGCTTTCGAGGTGCGGCATGAGATGCCAGGCGACCGAGAACGAGTTCGCCAGTTCGGTGCGGTGCTTCGCGCCGTGAATTTTCACGCCCTGCTCCACCGCCCGCCGCACCCGCTGGTCCGGGGAGAGCTCCCCGTATTGCCGGGCGTGGTTGCCGTAGCAGTAGTTCACGAGCAGCCCGCGCGGTCCGTGAAAACCGTGCGACGGGTACCAGATGCGTTCGATGTCCAGGTCGGTGTCGGTGATCCCGCCGTAGATCCGGTAGTCGGTCTCCCACCACCGGCTGTTGTACTCCAGGCCGATCTTCGCGGCCGTGCCGAGCCGCCACTGGCCGAGCGCGGCCTGGACGTCCGCGCCGAGGTTGTGCGGTATCCGGGCCAGCACCTGCGGCGGGAGCGCGGCGACGCAGAAATCGGCGACGAGGCAGCCCTCCTTGCCGTTCGGTTCGAGGAAGGTGACGGCGACCTTGTCCGGCGCGTTGACGATCCTGGTGACCTCCGTGCCCAGCCGAAGCCGCCGCGGACCGAGCACGCGCGCCAGCGCCGCCGGGATCCGGTCCATGCCGCCGACCGGCTGGAACATCAGCATCGCCTGCTCGTAGGTGAAATCGAAGGAGAAGTACCGGCCGGCGCCGTCGGCGAGCGTCTGGGCCAGCGAGGGCACCGGGCCCAGCGGCACGCCCGCCTGGTCGCCCGCGCCCGGATCGGTCGAGTAGCCGCGCCGGGACGAGCCGACGTAGCGCCTGCCCGCCGCCTTGTCCCCGATCGCGCCCCAGTCCCGCAGGAAATCGAGCAGCCGTTCCTTGTCCGTCGCGGTGAGTTCGCTGTCCAGCGCGCCCTGGTCGGTCGCCTTGGCGAGCAGTTCGCTGACATATCCGTACACGTCGGCTTTGGCGGTCCGGATCCGCTGCGGCTGCCGCATTCCGGCCGCTTCATTGAAAACGAAACCGCTCGCGTTGGCATTCGTGAAAACCTCGATCGGCACCCCGAGTTCACGGCAGTAATCGAGCGTGACCATCCATTGCGCGATCCTCGCCGGACCGGCGTTCAGATAGATTCCCTCGCTGAACGCGGCGGTTTGCTTATTTCCGCGCACATCGGTCTGCACGGTGCCGCCGCGCACGGTGAAGTTCCGGCCGCCCGGACGATCAGCCGCCTCCAGAACGGTGCAGTCGTATCCGCCCTTCGTCAGTTCGTACGCAGTCGCCAGCCCGGCAATGCCGCCGCCGAGAATCACCACTTTCGCCGCTCCGCGCCCGGTCAGCGTGAAGTCCGACCGGCGCGGCGGCTCGTAACCCGCGCTCGCGCGAGCCGTCGGCGCGAGACCCAGCGCCCCCATCGTCGCGAACATCGCGCCCGCGCCGCCCGCGGCGCCCATTGCCGAAATAAACCGCCGCCTGCTCAATCCCGGCGCCACGACAGAACCAGCCATCGGACATCTTCCCCTCTCCCCAAGAACCGCAAGACATAAGGATTTCCTCAGCGCGGCGAAGCTGCGGCGAGCCTACTGCAGATCGCGCGAGCCGCTCAATACAACATTCCGGGCAACCGGCCTGAGCCGCGCCGGGTTATAGCTTTAATCGCATTACGTCTTCCGCACCGCGGACCGTGCCGAACTTCTGTATCCGTTGCACTACCTGGCAGCCGAATTCAGCGAAAACCCGGGAAAACGCGCGTTCCCGCCTCATTCCGCGGTCGATTCCGCGTTCGCCGCCGAAGTCTCCTGCCTTTCCCGGGCGTTTCCACCAGCGGTGGAATATGCCCGTCGGACACCGGGCCGGGCGGCAGGATAAAGTGCGGGCGGAGCGAGGGGGCGCGATGACGGCAAGCGAGGGGCAGTCCCGGTTGCGCTCGGCCGTTCTCGCACAGGCCTGGCGACGGATCCCGGACGTCGAAGTCCTTTCGGCGGGCGACGGCGGTCCGTTGACCCGCACGGTCAAGAAGATCATCGATCCGCTGGTCATCCGCACCGCGGCTCGGCCCCGCCTGGGCCGCCCGCTGCTGGATCCGGCCGCGGCTGCGGAAGTGACCGAACTGCTGCTGGCCGATTCAGCGCGGCTGCGCGCCACCGCGGCATGGTTCACCCACCTGAAACGGCAGCGCCGGGCCCTGCGCATCACGGCGGGAAACGTCCAGGACGTGTGCTTCCCGCTCGCCTACGAACTCGCGACGGCCTTCGGCATGCCGGACGCCTCCGCGCCGGAGCGGGCCGCGTCGGCGTTGCGCGAATGGCACGGCGAAGACGGTGCGGCCGGAGTCGATCGGTTGAGCCGCTACCTGGCAGACCCCCAGCGCACCGCCGAATTGACCGCCGAACTGCGCCACCGCTGGCACACCACACCGCACCCGCACCCGCACCCGACGGAAGACGCCGCAACGCTGCTCACCGCGGTCGTCAACGGCTTCACCGACGAGACCTGGCAAGCACTCGCCGACTCCCCCGCCGGACATGCGTTCGGCCTCGCGTTGCGCCAGCCCGGAGGCACCACCGCGCTCGCCCGGGCCGTCCGCGAGGTTTCCGGACTGACCGCGCCTGATCTCGGCCTTCAGCGCGGCGAATGCACCGCAGTGCCGCCGCTGAACCAGCGCGACGAAACCGGCAGCGAGCTTCTCGAACGCAGCATCGAACGCCGCGTCCGCGCCACTTTGCGCCGTCTCCCCGCCGCTGACCAGAAACCCGTCGCGAGTCTCGTCGACGGAGAACTCAGCCGCACGGCCGCCGGATTCGGGCTCGAATTACCCGTGCTGGCAACCTGTTTCGTGCTTGGCGTCTTCCTCGCACCCGCGCTGCGGCCGCTCGACGGGCCCCGAGGCGACCTCCCGGAATTCGCGCAACGGCTCAACGCTCAGGTCGCCAGAGAGGGCTACGTCCTGTACGCACGCCGAGCCCTGGCCGGTTCCACGCCCCTCACCGCGCAGCCGGATGCCGAGGTTCTGCGAGAACTGCGCGAGTTCGCCAAGCGGTTCCTCGCGCGACTATGGGTACGGTTGCACGGCTTCGACGTCAGCGGCGAAGCTCCGGCCGCCGCAGCCGACATCCGAGACCTCCTCACCGGAGTCGTCCGCTCGACGTCGCTCGACCTGCGGACGAAGGTGCGCCGCGCCCTCGTCGCCAGCCTGCCGCGCTTGGAGGCCGCCTCGTGACGCATCCGGTGCATACTCCGGTCATCGCGGCGGACGGCTGCCTCATCCGCTTCGCGCTGGCCGATCTGCTCGGCGGTCCGGCGGCGTCGATGCGGATCGAACTCACCGACGCCGGCGCGGCCGAACCGTGGCTGACCAGGCTCGTCGGGACCGAAGCCAGCTTGACCGCACTCCGCGACGGGCACGTCGACGTCCCGGCCCGGCCGGAACTGGCCCGCCTCGCGCTTCTGCTGTGGGCCCGCCGCTGGTGGCCCGCCAGCCCGGCCCTCGGCATCCCGTCGCTCGACCCGGCGCTGCTGGACTTAGAAGCGGCCGTCGCGACCACGGCGGTTGAAGACGTCGCTGAGGGTCTGCTCGACGGCTTCGAGGCCAGTCCGGGAGAGCTGTTCGACGCAGCGAATGGCTTGTTCGCCGCAGGACCGGCAGCCGAGGAAGCCCGGCAGCTGTGCACGCGGCTTTCCGCCTGGTTCGACCGTCAGGACGACCTCGAACGAGCCGAAGCCGCAGCTGACCTGGCAGCTCGGGTAGCCCCTGGCCAACGTGCGTACGCCTTGGCGGCGGGCTCCGGCCCCTCGGCGTCCGGCGAGGGCGTCCTCGCCGCGGGAAGCGCCAGTGTCGATTGGGCCCGGGTCCCGCCCGGCGTTCTGGACGCCGCGGACGACACCGTGACCTGGCGAATCGTCGCGACCAGGACCGCCGCCCGGCTCGAGGTCGAAGTGGCGGGCGCGCTCGACGACGCGTCCCTCACCGCCGTCGCGACCCACGACGGCGAGCCTTTCGCTGAAGCCGCCCTGCACCTCGGCAGCGCAGGATTCGCCGGAACCGCGGACCTGGACGAAGCTGGGACCAGGCTGGCGGCGACGTCCCCCGACCGGATCGGTCTCGTCGTCGGCGCGGCAGCCCCGGACGTCAACGGAACCACGCCGGAAGACCGGGCCGAAGTGATCTCCCTGGTACGGGCCCGCGAAACGCTGCCGCCCGCGGTCCGGACCTTGGCCGAACGAGCCGTCGCCGACGAGGAGTTCTGACATGCTCGCCGGGTTGCCGCCGCCGCTCGAGCCGCCGGACCGGCCGCCGCCCCCGGAACTCGCCGACGCGGTTTCGCACGGCTACAACTGTCGTTGCGTCGCCAGGCATTTCGGCCTCGACCCGGCGGCTTACCAGGAACTGCCCGCGTGTGCGCTGACCGAAGCCGAGTACCAGGAACTGCTCGCCGAAGCCTTCGCCGTCCAAGCAGAGGCCAAGCAACTCGCCGTGGCGCGGGATGTCGCCGGTGCGCGGCGGGCGTACGCACGGATGCGGCAGCTCGCCCAGCAACTCGACCGCGTCAGTCTCGAAGTCGCCGCCGTCAGCGATCTGGCCACCGTCTGCTACTCCGCCGGCGATCTCCGCAACGCGCGCCAGTGCGCGGAAGCCGTGCTCACCGTCTTCGCCGTGAGCACCGCCGCCATCGTCCACTTCGGACAGTACGCCGAACTCCGGATGATCGAGGGATCGCGCGAGGTAGCGGAACGCGTCCTCATCTCACTGTCCACTGAGGAGGGCGACCTCGGCCGGGCGCGTGAGCTGCTCGCCGATCAGCGACGTCGCGCGGCGTTCCGGAAGGCGGCCGAACCTGGCCAGTTCCCGCGCGAGCAGCTCGACCCGTACGGTGCCGACGAGCTGGAGCTGCGCATCCTCGAAGTACGCGTGCAGGTGGCCGCCGGGGATCCGGCCGGAGCGCGCGACGCGATCGACGCGATCCTGACCGACCTGGACCGTCTCGCCGACATCGACGAGGTCCGCGCCCAGGTAGCGGCGCTGCAGGCGATGGCCCGGGCCGAACGCGCCCGCATCCGCCAGGCAGGCGGCGAGGAAGCAGACGCGACCGCGGACCTGCTGCGGCTCACCGCCCGCGGCGATGGTCCGGCGGCGGCGAAATTCGCCGTCGGACTGGCCGAAACCCGCGCGCTCGACGGCGATTTCCCCGGTGCGATCGCGACGATCGTCAAGGCCCGGGACGAACTCGCCGCCGCCGGAGTGACCGGAGACGTCGCCGAGGCAAGTTACGCACTGGGCACGTTGCTGCTGCTCGCTGGCGAGGTCGCGCAAGCGCGAGACCAGTTCGAACACGCGGGAAAGCTGTGGGCGGCGAACGGAGACACCCCAGGCGCGCGTCGGCTCGCGTCGGCGCTGGCTCGCTGTGCGGCGGCCGAGGGCGACTGGCCGTCCGCGGAGGAACACGTGGCCGATCTCCAGGCGGCGGCCCGCGAATCGGGCGAATGGCTGGAGTGCCTGCGCGCCGATTACCTGTCGGCCACGATCGGCTACGCACGCGGCGTCGACCCGCGCGCGGTGCTGGACCTGCTGCTCCCGGCAGCCCTCGCCGCGCAGGAGTACCGGTTCGCCTTCGCCTCGGCGCAGGCGCGCACCGCGTGGGCGAACGGCGTCGCAGGCCCGGCGACGGAACTGCTGATGGTCCTGCTGACCCAGCTCGGCGAAACGCGCCTGATTGCGGAGCTCATCGAACAGACCTGCGCGGTCGGCGCGTACCCGGAGGACCGTTCCCTGGACCTGACCGGCGAACTCCCCGCGCTGGCGACGCCGCCCGCCCAGACCGATCAGCTTCCGTTGGCAGCGCTGGGTTCGTTCACCTCGTCGCTCCCGCTCCGGCTCGCGCCGCCGCCCGGCCTGCGCTGGTCGCCGTCCTCGCCGATGGAGCTGGACGCTTGGTCCCGGCTGGCCGACGAACGGTACGGGTGCGGCTCGACAACGAGGACGGTCGAGACCTGGCCTGCCGCCGAACCCGGCCGCGAGACGTTCATCCTGCGCTACGCCGACGCCGGGCACACCTACCTCAGCTGGCGCACCACGAGCGATCTCGACACCGTCCACACGCACCCGATCGACGCCGATCTCGTCGACACCGCGCGCGGGTTCCTCGCCGAGGCATCCCCGACGCCGCGGGAAGGCGAACGGGTCGCCGACGCTGTCCGACGGTCGCTCGACGCCTTCTCCGCCGGAGAACAACGCCTCGCCCGCGTCCTCGCGCTCAACCTCCTGCCCGCCGACCTCGTCGCGCGACTCCGCCAAGCCACGCGCCCCCTGCTGCGAATCCAGCCGTCCCCGGCTCTTGCCGCGGTCCCGTGGGGCCTGCTCGCCCTGCCGGACCGACGCCCGGACCACGTGCTCGACGCCGACGAGGTCGACACCTGCTTCGACAGCGACCTCCGGATCCTCGACCTCGCCGACGTCTCCCTCCTCGCCCCCGCCGGAATCCCGCGCCGCGAGCCAGCCGCCGCCGGACCGCCTGTCTACCTGCTCGATCCGCGGATCCCCGGCCAGAGCGCGTTCGGCGAACTGGGTTCCGTACTGGGCAAGCAAGACGCGACTTCACCGCTGATCCGCCACCTCGACGCCCAACTCGCCACCGGCCCCGTCCGCCCCGCCGCCGCGCGCGGCCTGGACCTGGTTCGCCGCACCGACACCGATCGGCGGCTTCTCGCCGAACTGCTGGCCGAACCCTGTTCGCGGCTGGTGTTCGCGGGGCACGTCAGCCGCATCCAGGACGTCCACGGCGCGCAGACCGCGCTCCATCTGTCCTGTTCGGCCGGCCTGCCCGGCACGGCCGCCCCGATCGGCGCGCACCGGCCGTTCACCGCCGCCGACCTTGCACTGTCCGAAGTGGACATGCCCGCGCGGGTCGCGCTGATCGGCTGCGCGAGCGCGAGCGACTTCGGCCTGCCCGAACCGTTCGGCGTGCTGGTCGCCGCCGTCGCGTCCGGGGCCGGGCTCGTGGCCGCGACGGTGTGGGCGCTGCCGACGTCGGCCGCGGTGCCCGGCGCGGATCCGATGGCCGAACTGATCATCGCCGTCGACACCGCGCTGGCCGGGCCGGATCCGGTCGCGGACCTGTGCGCGTGGCAGCGGAACCAGCTCGCCCGCTGGCGCGAACAGCCCGAGCCCGCGCGTTCCCCGGTCTTCTGGGCAGCTCTGACCTGCCTCGACGCCACCGACGACGCCAAAACCTGGGTTCGGTAGCACCCCGCCCGCCTGAAGCTGTGTCCAGCACACCGGCACAGCGAAAGGCACCTCATGTTCAAGAAGATCCGCGACAAGATCAACGAGGCCACCCAGCAGGGCATGGCCCGCGGCGCGCAGGATTTCCAGCAGCACGCCGAGCAGTTCCGGCAGGCGGCCGCCGCGCAAGGGCACGACATCACCCCGCAGCTGCCGACTCCGCAGCTGGCCGCGCAGGCGTTCCGCACCGTCGCGGCCGACCCGGAGATGGCGGCCTTCACGGCGCTGCCGATGCAGGAGCAGCTGCGCCAGCAGCAGGAACTCCAGGCCTACGGCACCGAACTGCGCCGGCTCTACGACACCGGCGAAAAGGCCACCCTGGTGATCCGCGCGCTGGAGCCGACCGGACGGACGGTCGCCGGGCAGGCGCAGTACACCGCGACGCTGGAGGTCACCCGCGCCGACGGCATGATGTACCGGACAGTCACCCCGCTGATCACCCCGCAGGCGACGATCCAGCAGTACGCGCCCGGGACCCGGCACGAAGCCCGCCTCGACCCCGCCGACCCGGCCAAGGTCGCCGTGTTCGGCCCGATCGCGTAGGCGGCCCCGGTGTTCAGCTTGTTCGCGTTCGGCATGTCGGACGATCCTGAGGAGACCCGGGCGTCGAGCAGGCGGCTGTGGCTGCTCGGCCTTCCCGCGACGCTCGCCTGGGCGGTCGCCGGATGGTCGGGCGCGCTCGGGCTGCTGGACGGCTTCCGGCTGATGTCGCTGAACCGCGTCGGCGCGTGGGGGGCCGACGCGGGTCCGGCGGGGTCGCTCGTGCTGTTCTTCAGCCTGTCGGTCACGGTGGCCTCGTCGCTCGGCTTCGCGATGCTGTGGGGCGGCGGAATGTCGTTGCGCCGCATGGGCATCAGCTTCCGGGCCAGCTCGCTGGCCGCGGCACTCGGGGTGACGCTGGGCAGCGGCGTGGCGGCGCCGTCGTGGACGCCGCCGGAATCCGTGGGCGAGCGGCTGGCCTTTCTCGACGCCAAGGCCCAGCCGTGGTCCGATGTGGACTGGGTGATCTACTACGAGCCGTTCCTGGTACCCGCCGTGGCCGGGCTCATCGCACTGGTCCTGATCGTGGTGCTGCTGCGGACGTTCCTTCGCGCGGCCGAGGCGGACGACCGCGAGCAGGCGCTGCTCCGCTCCGGCCGTCAGGTGACGGGTTTTCTCACCCGCGTGGACTTCACGAACGTCTGGATCATGGGGAACCCGCGATTCGCCGTCACCGTGCGATTTCCCACCGAGACCGGCGAACGCGAGGTCGTGACGACCATGATCACGTCGCTGTTCCAAGCCCCTTCGCAGGGTTCGGCGGTGAAGGTCCGCTACGACCCGACGGATCCGAAAGCCGTTCTGGTGGAACCGATTTCCCTCTGACCGCTTCAAGGGAGCACTTCCATGGCCGCCATTCGCGGTTTCCTGACCGGCCTGGCGATCGGAGCCGCCCTGTGCTCGCTCGTCGTCGGGGTCATCGTCGAGAGTGTTCCGCTGTTCGCGGCCGGGCTGGGAATTCCGCTCGGCTACGGCATTCTCGTCTACCTCGGCGGCATGCCGCGGCGCGCCCGCGAGGCGGCGGTGCCACCGATCGTGGCGCTCGCGCGGATCGAAAGCCTGCGCGCCGGCGGCACCGAAACGGGCGATCTCCCGGTCGAGTTCATCCTCACGGTCGCGCCGGACGGGGCACCGTCCCATCGCGTAGCGGCGAGCCACACCGTCAACCTGGTCGATCTTCCCAGCTACCGCAAGGGCGACGTCCTCGTGGTCAGCTACCGGCAGGAACGGCCGTGGAAGGTCCAGATCGTCTCCAATCCTTCGCCGGAATGGCAGCGCCGGGCGGCCGACGCGGTCATCGAACCCGCCGCTGAGTCCACTTTGGTCAGCTCGCCGCCGGAAGGCTGCGTGGCCGGTCTCCTGACCTTGTTCGGGCTGCTGCTCGGCGCGGGCGCCGTTCTCGGGCTCTTCCGCGCCGAACTGTTCGCCCCGGACACGAGCACACCGCCGCCTCCCGCGGCCTCCGAGGTGACCTCTTCGGGCTCCGCGACGGTCGACGTCGGCCCGGACCAGTCCATGCTGGACGAAGGAGAGCTGCGCCGCGCCGTCGACGGGCTGGCCCAGAGCATCGACGTCTCGCAGACACTCACCGCCGTCGTCCAGGAACACCGGCTGACGGTCGTCTTCGCGCCAAGCGGAGTCCAGGTCCCGCGCTTCGATCTCCGCACCCTGCCCGTCGACCAGATCCCCGGACTGGTCCGGAAAGCCTTGCGCACCATCGACGTCGGCACCCCACAAACCTGGCAGGTCACCATCGTCCAACTGCCAACAGCGCGCACCACCCGCGTCACCGTCACCGGACCCCACGGCAGCGGCTCACTCGCCGGATGATCAGCCCGCCAAACCCAGCGACGCCCCGAGCAGCAACAGTCCCTTGGCAGTCCGCGGATCCGCGCCGGTCAGGTTCGCGATCCGCGACAGGCGATTGTCCACTGTGTTCGGATGAACGTGCAGCTTCCGCGCAGTCTCCCGGCGGTTGAAGTCAGTCTCGAAATACGTGCGGAGCGTCGTCGTCAGATCAGGCTCCCCACCCAGCCGCTCCGCCAGCGCACGCAGCTGAGGCGTCGCCGCACTGTCGTGATTCAGCTGGTACTCGAAAAGATGATCTGCCAGCACCGCAACGGTATCGGCGGCCGAATTCAACCGCAGCAACCTTTCCGCCTCCGCCACCGCTGCCGGGATCTCCGACAGGCCCGCCGCGTAAGCGTAGGCACCGGTGATCCCCACCCCCGTCGTCTGATGCGCCCGCGGAACAGCCTGCCGGGCCTCGATCAGCGCCGCCTCGCGGCTGTCCGACGGAAGCAGCAACAGCCCGCCATCCGGATCCAAAGCGGCCAACACATCTCCGGACAGCTCCCGGCGCAGGTGCTGCAACAGCAACCGCGCCTTCCGCTGTCCGGCCAGATGGCGACCGACCGCGTCGCCGACTGAATCGGCCGGGTCCGCGGCGAAGCGCAGGGCCAGCACGCCGTACGCCGGAGCGAGCCGGACGTCAGCCGGTTCCGGCACGAACTCCCCCGCCGCCAGCCGCCGGACCAGGGCGCGTGCCGCCTCGCGTTGTTCGTGGTCCGCGGTCTGGAATTCCTTCTGGTGCGCCTGCACCGCCGCGTTCAGCACTTGGTGCAGGCACTTCAGCAGCACCGCGGCCGTCTCGCCGGGCGGCGAACCGCCGGACAGATCCTGGATCTCCGCCCACATCTCCTCGGCCGCCAGCAGGTAAGCGTGCATGAACTCGCTGACCGGCAGCCCCTCCGCGCCCCGTTCCCGGCCGCGCCGGCGGAACAGCTCCAGCTCGTCCTCGCGCAGCTCGCCGTCTTCCTGGACGGCGCGCGCGAACATCCGGCCGAACTCGCGGCAGGTGTGCGCCATGTGCAGGTGCAGGTGTGCGGGCGCCTGGCCCCGGTAGTGCGGCGAGGTCTCGACGTACCGGCGGATCGTCCGCTCGCCCGTCTTCGGCAGCCGGTGCTCGAAGCTGCGCCACGACAGTTGTGACATATCACAGCACGTTAGCCGAAAACCTGGGCAATGTGCGCTACCAGCTGGAGGGGCCAGCGGCGACAGTTGGGGTTGTGTCCATGACCGCGATCACAGGAGGCCCCGGACCCATGCGCTGCGAGCCGCTGTTCCGCCCGAAATCGGTCGCCGTGGTCGGCGTGTCCGCGACCACCGCGCTGTCCTGGGGACGGATCGCGCTCGACCGGTTGCTGCGCGGCGGCTACGGCGGCGAGGTCTTCGCGGTCTCGCGCGGCCCGCTCGACCTGCCCGGCGTGCGGACAGTCGGCTCGCTCGCCGAGATCGGCTACGGCCCCGATCTCGTGGTCCTCGCGACCCCGGCGGAAACGGTCCCGGGGCTGGTCAGGCAGGCGCGCGAACTCGGCTCCGGCGCGGTCATCGTCTTCGCGGCGGGCTTCGCCGAGGGCGGCAACACCGCGTTGGAGGACGAACTGCGCGAGGCCGCCGGAGACCTGCCGGTCCTGGGCCCGAACTGCCTGGGCGTGGTGAGCCATCCAGCTGGGGTGCAGTTGTCGACGACCGTCTTCCTCGACCGCGAACGCGTCCCGCCGGGCCCGCTCGCGATCGTCACGCAAAGCGGCGCGATGGGCTTCGTGCTCGCTGACCTGCTCGAACAGGCCGGAATCGGCTACTCGTACTACGCGAGTGTCGGGAACGAAGCCTGCCTGTCCAGCCACGAAATCGGCAGCCACCTGCTCGACCAGCCCGACGTCGAGGTCCTCGTGCTCTACCTCGAAGGCGTGCGCGACGCGGACGGTCTCCGCGAACTCGGCCGCCAGGCGAGAGCGGCGGGCAAGACCGTGGTGGCCCTCGCGGTGGGCAGCAGCGCCGCCGGTCGGCAGGCCGCGTTGTCGCACACCGCGGCCGTCGCCGGTGACCACTTCCTGCTCGCCTCGCTGTGCCGCCAAGAGGGCATTCACCTGG
Source organism: Amycolatopsis sp. NPDC003676 (assembly GCF_053587275.1). Taxonomy (NCBI): domain Bacteria; kingdom Bacillati; phylum Actinomycetota; class Actinomycetes; order Pseudonocardiales; family Pseudonocardiaceae; genus Amycolatopsis; species Amycolatopsis sp. NPDC003676. The sequence goes on along the minus strand of NZ_JBSFNS010000045.1, from coordinate 5,201 downwards.
TCACGGACGACGATCAGCTCGTCGACGCCGTGCTCTGCGCCCGCAAAGGCACGACGCTGCCCCCAGCACCACGACTGGCGGTGCTCACGATGTCCGGCGGCGCGGGCGGCATCCTCGCCGACAACCTCACCGCGCTGGGCGTCCGGATCCCGCCGTTGTCCGGCGCGACCCGCGCGAAGCTCGCCGAGGTCGGCGGTGTCGAAGCGGCGGACGACAACCCGGTCGATCTCGGCGGCAACATCGACCGCTGGCTCGACCGGGTCGGGGCTCTGCTCGGCGCGCTCGACGAAGACCCGGAGCTGGACGGCGTCGTGCTCTATCTGACGTTCGGCGACCGGTTCCGGGAGGCGTATCACCGGCTGGCCGCGGCTGCCGCAGCGATGCGGACGCCGACGTGGTTCATCTGGGCGTGTGCGCCGCCCGGCGAGCTGGCGAACGTCGGACGGCCGGACACCGTGTTGCCCAGCATCGGCGCTCTCGTGCGACGGCTTCGGGTGCTGGTCCCCGACCAGGTCCCGGAGCCCGCGCAGCGTCTTGCCGCCGACGACCGTCCAGTGTGGACTGAGCTGCGGGCGATCCCGTTGCTGGAGGACGCTGGCATCGCGCACATCGACACCGTCGCCGGGACCGATCTCGCCGCTGCGGTTCGCCAAAAAGGCTGGCCGGAACCGTATGTGGTGAAGGGCGATGCCGCTGATGTGCCACACCGGGCCCGCGCTGGGCTCGTCCGCGTCGGCGTCACTGCAGCCGAACTGCCTGCGGTGTTGGAGACGCTCCAGGCTCGGCTGGACGAGGTCTCCACCGACCCGGACCGCACGCTCGTCGTGCAACCTCTGCTGCCGCACACCGCCGAGCTAGCCCTCGGCGCGACGCGGGATCCGTTGTACGGCACCGCGATCGTCCTCGGCGCGGGCGGCGAACGTGCCGAAGACCCCACCGCACCCCGTCGCGCGCTGCTGCTCCCGGCGACCCCGGAGCAGCGGGCCGAACTGGCGGAATGGGCCGGCGACGTCCTCGCCGCCCCGGTCCCCGGCGTCGCCGCCGCGATCGACGGGCTCGTCCGCATCCTCGGCGACCACCCGGAATTCGCCGAAGCCGACCTCAACCCGCTCTGCGTCACCGGCGACGAACTGGTCGCTGTCGACGCGCTGTTCACCGAGACTCTTCAGGAGGCATCCCGTGACTGACCTGCTCGACTACGCGGACAAAGTCTGGCGAGGCGAGGCCGACACCCGCGTCTACCACACCGGCGCGCTGCGCAAGGACGGTCTGCACGAGCTGGCCGAGGGCGTCTGGATGTGGCCGGCGTTCGGCAACGTCTTCCTCTTCCCGACCGCCGACGGCCTGTTCTGCTTCGACACCGGCGAACGCCGCACCGCCAAAGACCTCTTCGGCGCGACCCGGGCCCGCACCGACGCCCCGCTGCACACCGCCGTCTACTCGCACGGCCACATCGACCACGTTTTCGGCGTCGGCCCGTTCGATCTCGAAGCCGAAGAACGCGGCTGGCGGCGCCCGTCGGTGCTGGCCCACGAAAACACGCCGCCGCGCTTCGAACGGTACGAGCGCACCCGCGGCTACAACACGGTGATCAACCAGCGGCAGTTCCAGTCGCCCGGTTTCCGCTGGCCGGACCGGTACCGCCACCCCGACCTCACCTACCGCGACACCACCACGCTGCGGATCGGCGACCTCGACGTCCGGCTGAAACACGGCCGCGGCGAGACGGACGACGCGACGATCGCATGGCTGCCCGACCGGAAAATCCTGTGCTGCGGCGACTTCTTCATCTGGTCCTCGCCCAACCCGGGCAACCCGCAGAAGGTGCAGCGCTACGCCGCCGAGTGGGCGCAGGCGCTACGCTGGATGGCCGGGCTGGGCGCGGAACTGCTGCTGCCCGGCCACGGCGTGCCGATCGTCGGCGCCGACCGGATCCGGACCGCGCTGTCGGACACCGCCGAGTTCCTCGAAACCCTGCACGACCAGACCGTGGACGCGATGAACGCCGGAGCCACGCTCGACGAGGTGGTGCACGGAGTCACCGCGCCTGCCGAACTGCTGGCCAAGCCGTATCTGAAACCGTCCTACGACGAGCCGGAATTCGTCGTCCGCAACGTCTGGCGGCTCTACGGCGGCTGGTACGACGGCAATCCGGCCAACCTCAAGCCCGCCCGCCGCGCGGAGCTGTCGCGCGAACTCGCCGACCTGTCCGGCGGCTCCGACCGGCTGGCCGCGCGGGCCCGGGAACTGCTCGCCGCCGGGGAACACCGGCTGGCCGGGCACTTCGCCCAGCTGGCCGTGGACGCGGCCCCGGACGACGAGACCGCGCACACCGCCCGCGCGGAAGTCTTTACCGCACTGGAGAAAGCCGCGACCTCGACGATGGCGAAGGGCGTCTACGCCTGGGCCGCCGCCGAATCCCAAGCCGTGCTGGACGGCACCGACCGCGCCGAGCAGCTGCGCACCCGCACCGCGGGCCGCACCCGCTGGGCTTTCTGACCCGCGACCACCCCGTCCGACAACGACGTTGAAATGGGGACCCCACGATGAACGCTCCCGCCCTCCCCGCCGAAACCGCCGCCCGCAAGCGCACCCGCGGCACCAGCGCCCGCGGCTGGGTCGTCACCGGGCTGCTGCTGGTGTTCATGCTGATCAACTTCGCGGACAAGGCCGTGCTGGGTCTCGCCGCGAAACCGCTGATGCACGATCTCGGCCTGACGCCCGAGGCGTACGGCCTGATCAGCAGCGGGTTCTACTTCCTGTTCAGCATTTCGGCGATCGTGGTCGGCTTCGTGTCGAACCGGGTGCCGACGAAGTGGATCCTGCTGGTGCTGGGCGTCGTCTGGGCGCTGACCCAGGCCCCGATGCTCGGCACCGTCGGGTTCGGCGCGGTGCTGGTCAGCCGGATCGTCCTCGGCGCGGCCGAAGGACCGGCGAATCCGCTGGCCATGCACGCGGCGTACAAGTGGTTCCCCAACGAGAAACGCGGCTTGCCCAGCGCGTTGCTGAACGCGGGTTCCGGCATCGGGGTGGCGCTGGCGTCGCCGCTGCTGACGGCGCTGATCGTCGGCTACGGCTGGCGGTGGGCGTTCTTCGCGCTGCTCGTCGTCGGCCTGGTGTGGTCGTTGCTGTGGGCGATCTTCGGACGGGAGGGCAAGGTCGCCGGAACCGCGTCCGTGCACGCGGACGAGGTCAAGACCGAAGCGGACGAACCCCGCGTGCCCTACCGCCGGATCCTCCTGAGCGGCACGTGGCTCGGCGGTTTCCTGGCCGGTTTCGCCGCGTATTGGGCGCTTTCCGTGCTGGTCGCGTGGGTGCCGCACTACCTCGAGACGGCGTTGCACTACAGCACGGTGACCACCGGGACGCTGGTCGCATTGCCGTGGATCGCGTCGGTCGTGTTCAACCTCGCCCAGGGCGCGCTCAGCGACCGCCTGATGCGGCGCGGGGTTTCAAGCCGGGTCGCCCGCGGTGTGCTCGGTGGCATCGCGGTGCTGATCTCCGGTCTCGCGATGCTGCTGTTCCCGCACACCGGAGGCTGGTTCCAGATCGCGTTGCTGACCGTCGCGTTCAGCCTCGGCGGGGTCGTGTTCGCGCTCGGTGTCACGATGAACGCCGAGATCAGCCCGACCCGGCAGCGCGGCGCGGTGCTGTCCATCAGCGTCGGCCTGGTCACCACCGCCGGACTGCTCGCGCCGTACCTCACCGGACGGCTGATCCAGGCCGCTTCATCGCCCGAGGGCGGCTTCACGCTCGCCTTCACGATCAGCGGCCTGCTGTCCATTGTGGGCGGTCTGCTCGCGATGTTCTTCGTCAACCCGGACCGCACCGCGCGGCGGCTCGGACTCCGCACCGAGGTGGTCGGCTGATGCCTTTCCAGGACACTAAAAACCCGCTCTACGGCACCGGCGAGATCACCGAGGTCGCGCCCGGCGTCCGCTCGATCGGCCTGCAAGGCAACAGCCTGGCGGTGGAAACCCCCTCGGGTCTTGTCGTGGTCGACACCGGCCCGTCGCCGGACCTCGTCGCGCCAGTCCTGGACGAGCTCAGCGAACCGGTGCGCTGGATCGTCTACAGCCACGGCCATCTCGGCTACAACTACGGCGTACCAGGGTTTTTCGACTACGCGGCCGCCCATGGCGAACGCCGCCCGACCGTCGTCGCGCACGAGAACGTCGTCCGGCGCTACCGGCGGTATCTGGAGACCGCCGGGTTGCAGAACCACATCAACACCCGGCAATTCCGCCGCCCGATGGCCGACCTGCTGGCCCCGCCGCCGATCACCTTCCCCGACCAGACCTACCGGGAAGCGATGACCCTCGCCCCGGACGTCCGGCTGCTGTGGGCCCCGTCCGAAACCGACGACGTGACCGCCGTGTGGCTGCCGTCCCAGCGGGTTCTGTACGGGAGCGCGGCAGTGATCAACGGCATCCCCAACATCGGGACGCCCATGCGAACCATGCGCGACACCGTCCGGTGGGCGGACACTTTGGACCGCCTCGCCGCGCTGAACCCGGCCGTACTGGTGCCGGAGTTCGGCCCGGTCGTCCGCGAGGACCCGGTCCGGCAGCTCACCATGACCGCCGCCGCCCTCCGATGGCTGCGGAGCGCGGTCGTGGACCGGCTCAACCAAGGCGCGCGGGTGGACGACATCGTGCACGATCTCCGGTACCCGGCCGAGCTGTTCGACGTGCCGTGGATGCGCGAGCATTACGGGCACCGGGAGTACATCGTCCGCGACATCGTTCGCTCGGAAACCGGCTGGTGGGACGGAAATCCGACGACGCTGCACCCGTCCCGCCCGGACACGGCGGCCGCTGCCCGGGCCGAAGCGATCACGGACAAGCAGGCGGTGCTCGACCAGGCGGAGCGGCTGCGCGCGGACGGGCGGGTGCAGGAGGCGTTGCACGTAATCGATCTGCTGGCGCTCGCGCCCGGGGACGACCCGCTGGTCAAGCAGGCGCGGGCGGTGAAGGAGGAACTGTGCGCGGTGCGGGCGGCGGAGGCCAGTAGTTACGTGTCGCGGAGCTTTTACCGCAGCGGCTGGTGACGCCGCAGCGATCCGGTCGCAGTTCGCGTCGGCCGCCTGATCCCGGCGGCTCCGCACCATGACCGGCCGCCAAACGCTGCCCCGCCCGGCCCGCGATGCAGATGTTCGTGAGGGGAACCCTGAGGGAATCTGATTCCCTCAGGGTTCCCCT
>NZ_JBSFNS010000044.1:0-66359 GCF_053587275.1 Amycolatopsis sp. NPDC003676 | reverse complement strand
GCCGTCCGTGAGGGGAACCCTGAGGGAATCTGATTCCCTCAGGGTTCCCCTCACGAACCTTGACCGGACCGGACCCGGGCAGAGCAGACCCGGGCCTTGACGAAATCTTAGGTCTAAGGTTTCCTCGATCGCACCCCGTCACCCGCGCCGAGAGGACCTCGCCATGCAGCCCTTCCCCGTCCCGCCCGACGAAATCCCGGTCGGCGGCGGCTGGCAGCGCGGTGGCGGTCCCGCGTCCGCGTGCGTGGATCCCGCCGACGGCTCGACGGTCGCCTCGATCCACGCCGCCGACTCCGCCCAGGTCGACGCCGCCGCCCGCGCCGGTGCCGCAGCCGCCGCGGATCCGGCGTGGCGAGACCTGCTTCCGCACCAGCGCGCCCGCCTGCTCACGCGTGTCGCCGACGCGATCGAGGCGCACGCCGAGCAACTCGCCCTGCTGCAAACCCGCAACACCGGCAAGGCGCTCGGCGAAACCCGCGCGCTGGTCGCGAGCGCGGCCGGCACGTTCCGCTACTACGCGGCGGCACTCGAAACCCTCGAAGGCGAACTCCCGCCGAGCCGCGGCGCGCACCTGACGATGAGCGTGCACGAACCGATCGGCGTCGTCGGCGCGATCACGCCGTGGAACTCCCCGATCGCCAGCGACGCCCAGAAAATCGCCCCCGCGCTGGCCGCCGGAAACGCCGTCCTGCTCAAACCGGCCGAAGCCACTCCCCTGGTCTCGCTGGCGCTGGCCCGTCTCATCCACGACGCCGGCGTCCCGCCCGCACTGGTGTCCGTCCTGCCCGGCCCCGGCTCGGTCGTCGGCGACGCCATCTCCCGCCATCCGCTGGTCGGCAAGCTCGCCTTCACCGGCGGCACGACCACCGGACGCGTGCTGGGCCGCATCGCCGCGGACCGGATCATCCCGGTCACCATGGAACTGGGCGGCAAATCCCCAACGATCGTCTGCGAGGATGCCGACGTCGAGGAGACTGTCGCCGGAATCCTGTATGGAATCTTCTCGTCGACCGGACAGAGCTGCATCGCCGGATCGCGGATCTTCCTGCCGCGCGAGCAGTACGACGAATGGGCCGCCCGCCTGATCGCTGCTTCTTCGGCCCTGCGACTCGGCCCCGGCACTGATCCGGCCACCCAGGTCGGGCCGCTGGCGACGTTCGCACACCGCGACAAGGTGGCCGCGATGGTCGACCGCGCCCGCGAAGAAGGCGCGAATGTCCTGTGCGGCGGCCAAATCCCTTCTGCCGAACGCTTGTCGCGCGGCGCTTACTACGAACCCACCCTGCTGGACGGCCTCGCCCCGGACGCGAAGACGTGCCAAGAGGAAATCTTCGGCCCAGTCGGCGTCCTACTGCCCTACGACGACGAGGAAGACCTGGTCGCCCAGGCCAATTCGACCGTCTACGGCCTGGCGTGCGGCATCTGGACCGCCGACTACCGCCGCGCACTCCGCCTGGCACGCCGCGTCGACGCGGGGACGGTGTGGATCAACACGTACAAGCAGTTCAGCATCTCGACGCCGTTCAGCGGTACCAAGGAAAGCGGCCTCGGCACGGACAAGGGCCGCACCGCGATCCGCAGTTACCAGCGGCAGAAAAGCTTGTACCTGAGCCTGGCGGACGAGCCGATCCCGTGGGCTCGCGGCTGATCCGTCAGCAGGTTCTGATCTTGCTTTCCGGCGCTGCCCAAGGCTCGGCGACGTAACCGGTGGTTCCGGTGGCGTTGCCGGTCAGGCCTGCGGCTCAGCCCCCGCGATCCGTTCGACCAACTCGTCGCGGTACTCCCGCACCGCCTCGAACTCCGGTTCGTCGCCGGTCGCCCGCTTCAACGCGCCTTCCAGGATCTTCAGCCCCTGGCGTTCGTCGCCGTGCGAATCCGCTTGCCGCGCCGCGTTTTCCAGTGCTTTCGCGAGCTTGGTCCGCGCCTCGGGCGCTTTGGCGGCCTGGTTGATCCGGATCCAGTTGCCGCCCGGATCGACGACGGTGAACCCGGTGTAGCGGTCGTTGCGCAGCCGCGGCCGGGTCATCCGCGGGATGCCGGAGACGAGCAGTTTCCCGTGCACGGACCGCATTCCCGCCGCGAAGGCCTCGAACAGGTCGCTGGTGTCTTCCACGATGACGAGGCACGTGCTGTACGACTGGGCGGGGTCGTAGCCGTCCATCCCGAAAAAGTGCAGATTGAGGTCTTCCCGGCGCACCGCGAGGTGCGAGTACGGCCGGTCCTGCCGGGAGGCGATCTCGAAACCGAGCATCTCGTAGAACGGCGCGACGTCGTCGATGGAGCGACAGGGCAGGAGCGGAATGGTCACTTCGTTAGCCATCGCCCGAACGTAAGCCCGGATCCGCCGAAACGACACGGAGCTATTTGCTCGTGCGAACAGCAGGACGACCCCAGGGCCTGGCGAAGTCGCGGCGAACGGTGCATCGGAGCGGTGGTCGGCCGATGCTGTGCGGGGTCGCCGCCAGCCACCAACGCCGCGCGGGCTCACCCTCAACCACCCACGCCGCGCGGGCTCACCGCCAACCGCCGCCGCCCTGGCGATGGCAGCGACATCGCGCCCCAACGTGGCATTGGGTGCATGCGACGCAACCAACGCCACATTGGGCCCATCCGACGCAACCAACGCCACATTGGGCCCATCCCACGCACCCAACGCCACATTGGGTGCATGCGACGCAACGAATGCCACATTGGGTGCATGCGACGCAACGAATGCCACATTGGGTGCATGGGATCCACCCAATGCCACATTGGGTGCGTCGTGGCCGTGCGGGCGGTCCGCAGCTTGCCGCGCCCCGGCCGCCGCCCAACCCGAGCCGAACAGCTCGGCACAACCCGAAGTTCAGTCGCCGAACTCGGCCTGGTCCAGCGACCGCTCCAACCGCCCCAGCAATTTCGCCAGCTGTGCCCGTTCCGCCGCGGTCAGCCCGGCCAGCATGCGGTTTTCGTTGGGAAAATGCTCGTGCACCACCTTGTCCGTGGCCGCGAGCCCTTCCTCGGTGAGGCCGATGAACACGACGCGCCGGTCGTCCTCGTCGCGTTCGCGGCGGACGAGCCCGGCTTGCACCAGCTTGTCGACCCGCTGCGTGATGCCGCCGGTGGTGAGCAGGTTCGTGTCGGCGAGGTCGCCCGCCGTGCGCCGGTAAGGCGCGCCGCCCCGCCGGAGCGCGGCGAGGATCCCGAAGTCCGCGACCGTGATCCCGTGCCGGGCGAACACGCGCGTCAGCTGCCGCTGGTACCGGTCGAACGAACGATGCAACCGCCCGAACACCGCCAGCGGCGACGTGTCGACGTCCGGCGTCTCCGCCCGCCACTGCGCGAGCATCTCGTCGACCTCGTCCGGCTCGGTCCGCTTCGGCATCCGGCACCCCCGTGAATAGCTTTGAGCTAAGAATAGCACCACTAAGGTTTTCCGGGAGCGCTACGGTGACCGCATGACGGTCAAGCGGATGGACAACGTCCTCATCGTGGTCGAGGACCTCGACGCGGTCATCGCGTTCTTCGTCGAACTGGGGCTGGAACTGGAAAACAAGGGCCCGCTGGACTGGCGCGGCGCGGAACGGGTGGTCGGGCTGAAAGACGTCGAGCAGGACGTCGCGATGCTGCGCGTCCCGGACGGCCCCGGGCGGGTCGAGCTGGCGAAGTTCCACCAGCCGAAGGCGATCGCCCCGGAGCCGTGGAAGGCCCCGGCGAACACGCTGGGCATCCGCCGGATGATGTTCGCGGTCGACGACCTCGAGGACACCCTCGCCCGCCTGCGCGCCCACGGAGCCGAACTGGTCGACGAGGTGGTGCAGTACGAGAACATCTTTCTGCTGTGCTACGTGCGGGGGCCGGAGAACATCGTCGTCGGGCTCGCCCAGGAACTCGGCTGAGCGCGCGGCGGATTTACCGAACCCGAACACGCCTCGAACCGGGCTCGCGGATCTCGGTCCTAGCGTGCGGGGCATGCCGCAACGCGCTCGTTCGCTCCTGATCTCGCTGCTTGCCTTGACAGTGGCTTCGACGGCCGTCGCCTGCGTGCCGGGCCAGCCCGCCGCGGCCGGCGGAAAACCGAACATCGTCCTCGTGCTCACCGACGACCTCTCGATGAACCTGCTGCCGTATCTGCCGCACGTGCAGGAGATGGCCAGGAACGGCACCTCCTTCGCCAACTACACCGTCACCGATTCCCTCTGCTGCCCGTCGCGCTCGTCGCTGTTCACCGGGATGGTCCCGCACGACACCGGCGTCTTCACCAACGGCGGCAAGGACGGCGGCTACCGCGTCTTCCACGGCCGCGGCGACGACAAGTCGACCTACGCGACGTCGTTGCAGCAGGCCGGGTACCGGACCGCGATGATGGGCAAGTACCTCAACGGCTACCAGCCGAAATCCGACGGAATCCCGCCCGGCTGGAACGAATGGGACGTCGCGGGGAACGGCTACCCCGAATTCGACTACGACCTCAACGAGAACGGCACGGTCAAGCATTACGGCAAGAAACCCGAGGACTACCTCGTCGACGTCATGGCGGACAAGGCCGCGCAGTTCGTCGCCAGCTCGGCAGCCGACCACACCCCGTTCGCGATGGAACTCGCCACGTTCGCCCCGCACGCCCCCTACACCCCCGCGCCTCGCGACGCCGACGCGTTCCCCGGCCTCACCGCCCCGCGCGGACCTGCCTTCGACACGCTGCCCTCCTCGCCGCCGTCGTGGCTCGCGTCCCGCACCCCGTTGACAGACAAGGAAAAGCAGAAAATCGACGAGGACTTCCGCAAGCGAGCGCAGGCCGTGCAGTCGGTCGACAAGATGATCGGCACCGTGCAAGCGGCACTGGACAAAGCCGGAGTACGCGGGAACACCGACCTCGTCTTCACCTCGGACAACGGCTACCACATGGGCGAGTACCGGCTCACTCCCGGAAAGCAGACGGCGTTCGACACGGACGTGCACGTGCCGCTGGTGGTCACCGGCCCCGGCGTCAAGGCGGGCGCGACAGTGGACCAGCCCGCGGAGAACATCGACCTGCGGCCGACTTTCGAAGCGCTGGCCGGGGCATCGACTCCCGCACCGGTGGACGGCGAAAGCCTGGTGCCGCTGCTGACCGGCGCCGCACCCCCGACGTGGCGGACCGTCGGGCTGGTGGAGCACCACGGTCCCGACTTCGACAAGAACGACCCGGACAAACCCGCGAAGAACAGCGGCAATCCGACCACCTACGAGGCGATTCGGAGCACCGCCTACACCTACGTCGAGTACGCCGACGGCGCCAAGGAGTACTACGACCGGACCACCGATCCGCAGGAACTGCACAACACGGCCGCTCAACTGCCGCCGGACAAAGCGAAACAGCTGCACGACACCCTGCGGGCGATGACCTCCTGCCACGGCGCGGCGGCCTGCCGCCGCTGACCCCGCCAGGCCATCCGCCGACGCCCGGCGCGGAGATGCAGCGCAGGGCGCCGGCGGGTGCCGCGGAGGCGATCGACGCCGCTCACTCCAGCAGCGCGAAGCCCGACTCGTACCGCGTCTTGCCGAGCGCCGCCAACACGATCTGGAGGAATCCCATCGCCTCCAGTTCCCTCGCGCGGGTCAGAGGACCGACGTCGACCGCGCGCATTCCCGCCGCCTCGATGAACGCCGCGACGGCCGTCTTCGCGTCCGCGTAGTCGCCAGCGAACAGGACGGTCGTGCGCGTCGTGCCGTTCGTGCCGCTGACGAGCGTGTCTCCGAGATTGACGTTGAACGCCTTGACGACGGCCGTGCCCGCCGGCAGCAGCTTCACGAGTTCGGCCGCGGTGGACGAATCGGCGGGCGATTTCAGCCGGTCGTAGGTGGAGAAATCGATGGGGTTGCTGATGTCGATGACGATCTTTTCGCGGAACTGCTCCCGATAGTGCTCGACGATGCCCGGGTAGGCCCCGTAGGGAACGGCGAGCACGACCAGGTCTCCGGTGAGCTTGTCGCCCAGGACGCCGTAGTCGGGACCAGGACGCGCCGCGGACATGCTTTCCGCACTGCGCTTGATGATCTGGACGCCGGTGCCGGCCCGGGTCGCGACTTCCGCGATCGCCCCGCTCATCTTGCCGCTGCCGATGATGCTGATCGAGGTCATGCGACCGGAACCCCCTGGAATCGGTTGAGCGCCTGTTCGGCCACTTTCTGTGCGTCGTAGTCGAATACCGCGCTTCGCCGGAAGTCGCGCCCGACCCGGAGATCGGCGTCACGCTTCTTGAGGTCCGCGAATTCGTACTGTGCGTCGAACATGGCGCCGGCCCGGCGAGAGCCGTTCTGCAGGATCGCCGTGCGTTGCATGCGGACTGAGGTGTAGCGCCGGAACGCCTCGGGAATGTCGGCGACGCTTTCGGCGGCCGCGAGGAACGTGGCGAGCGCCATGCTGTCCTCGATCGCCTGGTTCACCCCCTGCCCTTGGTGCGGCAGCATCGTGTGCGCCGCGTCGCCGAGCAGGGTGATCGGCCCCCGGGACCAGTTGGTGAGCGGTTCGTGATCGAAGAGGCCCCACCAGAAGGTGTGCTCGATGCACCCGATGAACTCCTGGAGTTTCGGGTCCCAGTCCGCGCCCGCGAACTCGGCGGCGAGTTCGCCGACCGCCGCCGGTCCGGACCAGGGCCCGTCGAGCGGCCGGTCGCTCGGGACGCCGGCGACGAAGTTGAACAGCTTCCGCTGCTGCAGCGGATAGCACATGAAGTGCCTCCGGTTGCCCATCCACACCTGGCTGATCATGCGCCAGTCGCCGGGAAGGCGGGACGCGTCGACCACTCCGCGGTAGACGAGGTACCCGGAGTAGACCGGCTCGGGAAACTGGCCGACGGCTCCCCGCACCACCGAATGGATGCCGTCCGCTCCGATCACGGCATCGAACACTTCGTCCGCGCCGTTCTCGAACTCGAGGCGAACGCCGGAACCCAGTGTCTCCACCGAAACCAGCCGGTGGCCGAGCCGGATCGTCGCCGGATCGACCTCCGACGCCAAAGCGTCGATCAGGTCCGGGCGGTACATCCCGATGTTCTGGTACTGCTTGGCCGAGTCCTCCCATGCCGCGTCGGTCACCAGACCGCCCATGGCGTTTTGGTAGACGCCGTGCCCGTCCGGGACCGCGCCGACCTGCCTGATCCGGTCGAGCACGCCGAGTCTCTCGAGAACGCGCGCGGCGTTCGGCGCGACCGTGACCCCCGCGCCCACTTCGCCCAGCTTGCCTGCCTGCTCGAACACGGTGGCCTGGACGCCGGCGATCTTCCGCAGCGCGATCGCGGCCGTCAGCCCGCCCATCCCTCCGCCGACGATCGCGATTCGAGTGTCATCGCTTGCCACTGCATCTCCTTGCCTGGCTTCGCTTCTCCTTGACTGGCTTGCGCGGAGCGGCGCCGATGATCGTCGCGAAGGCGATTCGCCGTGGTGAGACGGAGTCGCCTGCGGCAATGGAGGAGCACACCGTTGTCCCCAAAGTCCTTGCCAGCCCTCCGTTCGGAGGGATCGGGAAGCTGTTCCTCTTATGATGCGAGGCCTTCGTCTGCGTGTAAATCGTGGTAATGTGAGGATGTAATTCGGTTGAACTGAAGAAGTGGGGCAACCATCTCCGAGGTGAGCCTGCGGCAACTCGAACTCTTCGCGGCACTGCCGAACTTCCCCACGCTCAGCGCGGCCGCGGCGCACCTGCACATTTCGGAGTCCGCGCTGTCCCAGGCCGTGTCGAGCCTGGAGAGCGCCGTGGGCGAGCAGTTGTGCGTGCGGCGCAAGGCCAGAGGGCTCACCCTCACTCCGACCGGTCAGGATTTCGCCAGACGGGCTCGGCAGATCGTGGCCGACACGCACGAACTCGTCCTGAGCGCCGGGCGCGAACAGGAACTGCGGGGTCCGGTGCGGCTCGGCTGCTACTCGAGCTTCGCCGCGAACGTGGTGCCGGAGCTTCTCGAGGGCTTCCCCAAGAGGCATCCCGGGGTGAGCATCGGGATCACCGTGGGCACCAACGAAGAGCTGCTCTCCGAGCTAGAGGCGGGACGTCTCGACGTGGCCCTCGTCTACGACGTGTCGCTGCCGACCGGATACCACCGCCGCCGGATCTACGCGACAGAACTCGAGGCGCACCTGCCGCCCGGGCATCCGCTCGCGGCGGCCGAAACAGTGGACCTGGCGGATCTCGCCGGCGAGCCCTACATCCAGTACGACGCGACCCCGGGCGTCCGCAACGTGGCGGACGCGTTCACCGCGCGCGGCCTGGAGCCCAGGATCGAAGCCAGGGTCTCCCAGATCGGCCTCGTCGAGGCACTGGTGGGCCGCGGACTCGGGTACGGGCTGCTCATGTCCCGGCCGCATGCGCTCCCCGTGAGCATCGAGGGGCGGCCGGTCGTCATCCGGCCGCTCGACCCTCCGGTCACGGTTTCCCACGTGGTGGGGATCTGGCCGGCGGACATGAAGCTCACTCCGCGTGCCTCCGCCCTTCTCGACTTCGCGGCGGAGCGGCTCGGCGAGCACGGTCTCGCCGACGCGCTCCCGGCTCGGACCGCACCTGAGGAAGCGGTGCCGCTCTCGGCGAACGGCACCGCTTCCGGTCGTCAGTAACCCAGCGCTTTCCAAGCCACGTCAGCGATCAACGCCTGTCCCTTGGCACTCGGATGGAAGTAATCCACAGTGGACACATCGCTCGGATCGAGCCGCGAAACCGGCGCCTCCGTCAAACTGGCAGTGCGCGTATTCGCCGCACACCGAGGCGAGCTTGGCGTTGTAATCGACGATCCGCTGCCGGAAAGCTGGTCGGCAGGGGCGGTCGAGGTCGCGTTCGCCAGCAGCGCATCGCACTCGTGGAAGGTGCTCCACTTCGCGACCGCCGCCTGGTCGGTGTGCAGGACGTCCCAGAGCTGGTAGATGTCCGGAATGGACACCACCTTGACCTGAACCTCGGGCAGCCCTTGCGCCAGTGTCGTCATCGCCTCCTTGAACTGGCTCTCGAACGTCCCCACCTCGGTCCCGCCACTACAGGCGTCGTTGTTGCCCATCAGCACGCTGACCAGGTCGACGCGGCTGGCGACCGCGGCCTTCGCCTGTCGGGGCAGGTCGTTCATCCGGGCAGGCAAGTGTTGAACGCCCGCGTCATCGAATCGCCCAGCGCGGCCATCGAGGTCGGATACGTGGCGGCACCGGCCGGTTGGCAGCCGAGCACCGCGGTCACCGCAGCGACACCCGCCGCAGCGGCCCAGCGAGCGAGTTTCATACGCCGTCCGCTCGGCTGTTCCGGGCGAAATCCGACCAGGCCGCGGTGTCCTGGCGCAGATCGGGACTCGGGCCGTAGAACACGCTCTTCGCCGCCTGGTCGCCAGCCAGGTGGTACTGCAGCCACGCGGTGATCGCGCCGATAAGGCGGTACCGCGTGTCGCCCTGCAGGAAATGCGTGGCCCCGCGCAGCTGCCCGTAGACCGCAGGAACTTGGTCGCACGCGGCGAAACGTGCGCGGACATACGGCGCCGGGACGATGATGTCCGCCTGTCCGGACACGAAGAACGCCGGTCCGTGCAACGCGCTCACGGTGCCCTGCGGTCCCGGCATGATCGGGAGCGTGGTCTTCACCAGCGGATCGGCACCGGCCGCGATGGCGCCGCCGCCACCCTGGGAATGGCCCGCGGCGGCGATCGCCCCGGTGTCGACGCGATCGTGGAAAATGCTGCCCTGACGGGCGTTCTCGGCGATCAGATACCGCGCCCCGTCGAGCATCTCCTTGCCGGAGCCGGATTGTCCGGTGTTCGCCGCGGCGACGAGGTAACCCCAACTGGCGAGATGGGTGAACAGGGCTTCGTACTGTTCGACGGTCGCCCCGGTGCCGTTGCCCCAGATCAGCACGGGGTGCTTGGCGGTGCTCGAAGCGAGGTCGCCGGGATAGTAGAGCGTGTGTGCGCTGTCGCCCGCGGCTTTGACCGGCTGGTGCGGCCCGTCCTTCTCGTAGTCGCGGGCGGTGCCGCTGAGCGGAGCCGCCGGGAGGGCGAGCGCCGCTCGCGGTACCAGCGCGACGGCGACCGCCGCCGTTGTCGTCGCGAGGAGGGATCTCCGGCTGAACGAACGCATGTCGAGTCCCTGGATCAGTTGTAGAAGTGGATGTAGCGGAACGACGACGCGCTCACGTCGTGGACGAGGTAGTGCCCGTCGCCGGTCCAGTTGTAGTCCTCGACGGTGACCGTTCCGCCGTGCACGCTGTCGACGATCGCGACGTGGCCGTAGGTGCCGTTGTCCGTCTGGGCGATCGCCCCCTCCGTCGGAGTGTTGTCGACGCGGTAGCCGTTGTTGCGCGCGTTGTCGTCCCAGTACTTCGCGTCGCCGTAGTTGCTCGCGCTTTCGCCGTGGCGCGCGATGTTGAAGGCCGCCCACGAGACGCACTCGCGGTTGTACATGTTCCAGTCGTCGACGACGGAGTCCTGGGGAACGTTGCGCCACTTCGCGGGGTAGATGTCGCCGATAGTGCCCGCGGTCGACGAGGCCGGGACGGTTCCGAAGTGGGCGGCCATCGACGTCGCCTGGGCAACAGACGCGGCAGGAGCAGCGGTCGCGGTGGCGGTCCCGCTGACGGCGAAGGCGGCGGCAGCGGCGAGGGCGAGGACGGTACGGGAAGATCGGCGCATGGGGAGAGGCCTTTCTTTGCTTCGGGGAGTAAGTGCGCCGTGACGGTAAGTCGCTGATCAAGTTCGAACTAGACCTTTGTGGACGACTGGTCCGCAGCAGATCGTCTTCGCTGGTCGGCGCGGGGTGTTCACAGAATTGGCGCGGCCCGCTCTTTCACCATTGCCATCCGGTGCCGTAGATGCCGGGACGGACGTCGCGCAACGCCAGCGTCGTCGTGTGCGTGGCACCGGCGGCCAGCGGATTGCCGGGATGTTCGGGACCACCGAGCCCGCGCTGCTCGAAGGACCGGACGCGGCGCGGGATCCGCGCGCCGAAGCTCACCTGGCAGACGTACTCCGCGACCGGCCGGGTGAAGCGGCGGTGGTAGTGGTCGATCGGCGAGCCCGGCGGGAACCGGATCTCGTACTCCACGATCGTCACCTCGCCCAGCGCCAGCGCCCGCTCCAGCCGCAGTTCGCCCGCGACCATGCCGGATTCCCGGTCGACGCAGACCCGGCCGACCCGCGCCGAGCGCACGCGGCGGTAAGCCGGATCGGCGGTCAGGAACGAATCGGCCTGGTAGTAGGTCATCAACCGGTCCACGCCGTCGACGGCGGCCTCGGCGACCATCCGGACCTGCAACGCGCGCTCGCTTCCGTGCTCGTCGAGCACCATGCGGTCGTGGATCGACCAGAACGACAACTGCCCGTCCGGCGGCGGCTTCAGCTCGGCGGAGAACGCCCGCAACTGCGGCCACAACCGACGGCGCTCGATCCGGCAGGCGGGTTCGCCGAGCCAGCGCCCGCGCGGCGCTTTCGGGCCCAGCCGCGAGGTGAGCGTCCCGGGTTCGAGGCTCAGCACCGCTTCGAGCTGCAGAACCGCGGCCATCGACGTCTCGCGTTCCGGTTGCGACCGTCCGCGCCGCCAGTAGGACAGCGCCGACCGCGAAAGCCGGATCCCGCGCGCGGCGAGGTGATGCTGGAGCCGATCGAGCGACAGCCCGGATTCCTCGATCGCGGTGTCCAGCGTGACCGCGAACGAGCCCGCGGAAGGCCGAGTCACCCGCTCAGCATGATCCGCCGCTCCCCCGTTCCGGAACCCACGAAAGTCCGCATTACGCCCGCCCGCCACAGCGGTATCCGACGAACGACGCTGGTCCGGCCGCCCGGCCAGCGCCACAGTGGACCCGTGCCGTCGTTCGCCAACGCGCTGGACGCCGCCATCAGCGGCGCCGGGCTGACTCTGGACCGGCTGCGCGAACACCTCGCCGCCCGCGGCGTCACGGTGTCGCGCAGCGCCCTGGCGTACTGGCGAACCGGACGTTCCTTGCCGGGCCGCGAGGCGTCGCTGCACGCGGTCGTCGAGCTCGAGCAGGTGCTCGGGCTGGGCGCGGGCGGCCTCACGTCGTTGCTCGGGCCGCAAGACCGGCAGTGCTCCCGCCTGCCCAGGACTCCCCTGCTCGAACGGCGCCGGTTGTGGCCGTCGGTGCGGCCGGCGACGCTGGAATTCGAGCTGCCGCCGGAAGACCAGGTGCGGCTGTGGTCGGTGCACGACGAACTGGTCGTCGACGACGAACGCCAGGAACGCCTGCTCAGGGTCCGAGTGGTGGCCGAGGCCGCCGTCGACGGGGTCGTGCGGATGGCGACCTACTACCAGACCGAGGACCGCCTGCGGCCGCCTCCGCGCTTCGCCGCCGGGCACTGCTGCCGCGCGGGCCGGACCCGGGTCGACGCGGTCAGCGGGCTGCTCGTCGCCGAGTTGCTTTTCGACCGGGAACTGCGCGCCGGAGAAGTCGCCGCGGCGGAATACGAATTGGTGTTTCCGCGCGGATGTCCGGTGCAGGGATACCATCGCAGGCTCACCCGGCCCGCTCCGCTGTACACGTGCCGGGTGCAATTCGGTTCGCGCGTTCCGGAAAGCATCCGCCGTTTCGAACAACGCGATCTCGCCGCGCCCCGCCGAAAGGTGGAAGAACTGCGCGCGACCCGCAGCGGCGCGGTGACGCTGGCGGCGCGCGACGTCCGCGCCGGGATCATCGGCGTGGACTGGACCTGGTAGCAATTCTGTGAACGCGGCCCGCTGACCAGCGCAAACCCCCGCGGCACCGCGCGGTTTCCACTTTTCGTGGCCGAGGCCGGAATGCGGTTCTTACCGTGCTCAGTGCTGTATTCCTCCTCACCTCCACGGAGCAGCGCATGCGAAGTCCAGCCCTCCTCGTGGCCGCTTTCCTGACCACAGCGGCCCTTTCCCCACCGGCTGCCCTGGCGGCACCGCCCCTGGTCCCGCTGAACGCAGCCCCCGCCATTCCCTCAGGGGCCACCGCGGACAGCTCCGCCCTGCCCGGCCAGGTCACGGTGTCCGTCGCGCTCAAGCCGCGCGACGCAGCGGGCGCCGAACGGTACGTCGCCGACACCGCCAACCCGAACTCGCCGGTGTACCGCCATTACCTGAGCGCCGCGGAATACACCGAGCGATTCGGCCCCACCGCCAGCGCGGTCGACCAGGTGCGGAAGTATTTGACCGCCAAGGGATTGCGCATCGACGACGTCACCGGCAACCGGCAGGTCGTCACCGCGTCCGGCACCCCAGGCGAAGTGGAAAACGCTTTCGGTACCACGATTGCCGGATTCCATTCGGCTACCGGCGAGAAGTTTTTCAACGCCACCAAGGCAACCGCGGTTCCATCGGACCTCGCCGCCGTCGTCCGCGGGGTCACCGGCCTGACGAACCGGCGCGCGGCACACCGGGCGAGCGCACCGGCGGGCCCGTCCGGCCCTGGCGGCGGCTACACCCCGGCCCAGCTGCGCACCGCCTACAGCATGACCGGCGTCTCCGGCAGCTACGACGGTTCGGGCGAAACGGTCGGCCTGATCGAATTCGACACGTTCAAACAGTCCGATATCGACGCGTGGACGCAATACTTCAAGCAACCCGCCGTCACGCCGGAAATCGTCAAGGTGGACGGCGGCGTCGCCAATCCGGGCAGCGACCAGATGGAGGTCACCCTCGACGTCCAGGCCGTCGCGGCGACCGCCCCGAAGGCCAAGCAGGTCGTCTACTCCGCGCCGAACTCCGACCAGGCGTGGGTGCACGAAATGGCGCAGATCGCCTCGGACAACAAGATCACCGTTCTTTCCGGCTCGTGGCTCAACGGCGAGATCTGCGAGTCCAGCCCGATCGCGGCCTCGCACGATTCCTACACCCAGCTCGCCGCGCAAGGCGTCACGATGTTCTCGGCGTCCGGCGACTGGGGCGGCACCGGCTGCGGCTACCAGGGCGACAACAAGACCATCCAGGCCGACTACCCGGCCAGCGACCCGCTGTTCACCGGCGTCGGCGGCACCCAGCTGCGGACGTCCGACAGCGCGGGCACGTGGCAGTCGGAATCGTGCTGGAACCAGGGCGGCAGCGGAAATACCCGGTCAGGGGGCGGGTATTCCCAGATCTACGACCGCCCGGACTGGCAGCCCGGCACGAACAAGTACCGCTCGGTCCCGGACGTCTCGATGGTCGCCGACTACGGCGCCGGCGCGCTTTCGGTCTATCTGAACGGCGGCTGGCTCGACGTCGGCGGCACCAGCCTGTCCTCCCCGCTCTGGGCGGGCTACGCGGCGATGCTGAACCAGAAATCCCTCGCCGGCGGCAAATCCCGGCTCGGCCAGCTCAACCCGAGCATCTACAAGATCGCCGGTTCGGCGGACTACGCCTCGACCTTCCACGACGTCACCTCGGGCGGCAACGGCACCTACAACGCGGGCACCGGCTACGACCTGTGCACCGGCTGGGGTTCCCCGAAGGCCGACGCACTGGCCGCGAAGCTGACCGGCGGCGACACCCCGCCTCCGGCGCAGGACTTCACGCTGTCGGCCTCGCCTTCCTCCGGCAGCGTCGCCGCGGGCAGCTCGGCGAGCACGACCGTCACCGCCAACGCACCCGCCGCTGTTTCGCCCGCGTCCTCGCCGAGCGTCGTAGGCGGCACTCCGACCACGACGGCAGACCACCCGTTCATCATCTCGATGCGCCGCGAAGGTTCGGCTTTCCCTGGACAGCAGTCCTGCACCGGCACCCTGTTCGGACCGCACACCGTGCTCCTGGCCGCGCACTGCCTGCTGGAGAAACCCGGCCACAAATGGTTCGTCTACGGCGATGACGACCTCACTCAAAACACCGGCACCACAGCGGAAATCGCCTCGCAGTGGGTGCATCCGAGCTACACGGACTGGAGCGTCGGCGCGGACGTCGCGGTCGTGACGCTCGACAAGGACATGCCGGTCCCCGCCGGGATCACGTACCCGAAGCTCAACACCGACCCGAGCCTCGACGCCCCCGGCACGAAGGGAATGTCGATCGGCTGGGGCGAAACCGGCGCCAACACCTACAGCAACGTCCTGCGCCAGGCCGACGTCCCGGTCGCCGAGGACAGCGCCTGCAAGGGCCGGTTCACCGATCCGCAAGGACGGGAGGAGTACAAAACCCCGGCGATGCTGTGCACCGGGTACGCCGACCACCACGCGGGCGCGTGCGTCGGCGACAGCGGCGGGCCGTACCTGGTCGGGAACACGGTCGTCGGGGTGTTCTCGTGGATGTCGACCTCGTGCGACTGGTACGCCGTCTACGCGAGGGTTTCCACCTACGCCGCGGACCTCGCCCCGCACCTGCCGGGCGGCGACAACCCGCCGCCGACCGGTGCGATCAGCCTGACCGCCGCCGGCCTGCCCACGGGCGCGACGGCCGCGTTCAGCCCGGCGAGCGTGGACCTCGGCGGCCGCTCGTCGCTCACGATCGCCACGAGCGCGACCACTCCCGCCGGAACGTACGACGTCACGATCTCCGGCAAGAGCGCGAAATCGACGCAGACGACCCACTACCGGCTGACCGTCACCAGCGGACAGCCCTCCGCGCTGACGCTGGCCAACCCGGGCAACCAGAACAGCTGGACCGGCAAAGCGGTGAACCTGCCGCTGCAAGCCTCCGGCGGCGCCAGCCCGTACCGGTGGACGTCGACCGCCCTCGCCCCCGGCCTGACGCTAGACCCGGCGAGCGGCGTCATCTCCGGGACACCGACCCGTGCGGACAGCAGGCAGGTGACGGTCACCGTGACCGACGCTTCCGGAAAGACGGCTAACGCAGCGTTCTTCTGGTTCGTCTTCGGCTGAGTTTTTGCCGGGCAGACGCCGCTCCCAGGTGGGGCGGCGTCTGTCTCGTTCAGGACCGCTGGGCCTCAAGCGCCGCCTTGGCCTGCCGCATCTCGTCCTCGACGTCCGGCCGCAACGTGCGCCGCAGAACCGGCTCTGCCAACCACTTCATCGGCCCTTTGAACCCGCAGCGCAGTGTCCGCGTGACCTCGGTCTGCTCGCCCGCCGGTACGCACACCCAGCTGGCGCTGAACTCGGAGACGAGATGAGCCAGCCGATTCTCCGGAATCGACGGAAGCCGCACGTCCACCCGCTCCCCCGGCGTCCGGCTCATCCGCGAAACGATCTTCGTCGCGGGACCGGGCAGCCCCGGAAGCTTGCTCCCGAAGCGGAATTCGGTGACGTCCCCGTCGCGCCGCACCCAGTCGATCGCGCCGATCTTGCGGTCGACCGCGGCATAGGCACGGGGATCCATCACGAACTCGAGCACGCGGTCCGCCGGGCAGTTGATCGTCTCGGTCACCTGAACCTCGATCATAGGAAAGAGAGTACTCTCTCACTATGGCGCGTTCAACTCCCGGAGCGACCCGGCAGAACCTGGTCGAAGCGGCCACCCGGCTGTTCTCCGAACGGGGTTTCGCCCAGACCTCGACCGCCGACATCCAGCAAGCCTGCGGACTCAACCCCGGTTCCGGGGCGCTGTACAAGCACTTCCCGTCGAAGCGGGCGCTGCTGGAGGAAATCGTGCAGCAACACCTGGCGGAGGTCAGCGAGAGCAGTCGTCGAGCGGCCGCGCTGCCCGAAGCGCCGGACGAGGCCCTGCCGGTGGTCGCGCGGCTGGTTTGGGACAGCATGCGCCGGAACCGTGCGGCCTTGCGCATTATTTTCCGGGAACTGGAGCCGTTCCCGGACCTGCTGGAGCAGATGTGGCACGGCGTGCTCGGGTCGGTCTATACGGTCGCGACGGAGTGGATCGCGTCCGGGGTGCGGCGTGGTGAGTTTCAGGTCGAGGATCCGGCGGCTACTGCGTCGGTGTTGCTTGCTTCGTTGACGTATTACCCGATTCTCGAGGCGCTCGTCGGGCATACGCCGGGGGATGTTGGAGAGGAAGCGTTTTTGGCCGCGTGGACGTTGCAGGCTCGGCATTCGCTGGGGCTCAAGGCCCGGTGAACTGTCCGAGTTCCTCGTAAGGAGTGTCCATCTCGGATTCGCCCATGAGGTCCAGGAACAGCTGGAACTGAACGAAGTTATCCGGGCCGATACTTCCTCCGACCGGCCAAATTGCGTCGCATTCAGCACATTTGACCATAATAAGAGCAAACCGGGTTGCCTTGACTTTCCCAAGGATTCCCTGGCGGCATCTCGGACACTCCACGCTTCCCCCTCGCCTGCCCGAAATGGGATGGGCAGCAGCCGCTCCGTCGCTCCCGGTTGAAGATGATACGCATCGGAGTCTCGGCGCCCGGCCCCGCCGCGGGGCAGGCGCTGCCCGCACGGAACGCGTTCTCGTTTCGTTAGCGAAGGGGCTTGACCCGGCGGCTGTTATCGCTAACATTGCCATGCTCAATCCCGCCGGCCCAAGGAGGTGCGGGGATGCCCGCCGAAGGGTCTTCAGCCAAACGTCAGCCAGGGCTTGCCGAGGTGGCGGCCATGGCAGGCGTTTCGCACATGACGGTCTCCCGGGTCGTCAACGACACCGGGACCGTCCGGGCGGAGACGCGGGCCCGGGTGCTCGCCGCGGTGGAGCAGCTCGGGTACCGGCCCAACTCGGCGGCCAGGACGTTGGCGACCGGCAGGTCGAGCGTCCTCGGCGTCGTCGCGCTGGAGTCCAATTTGTACGGTCCGGCGAGCACGCTGTACGGGATCGAGCACGCCGCCCGCGAGGAGGGCTACGGGGTCACGATCTCCAGCGTCAGCCGGCCGCGGCGATCGTCGTTCGCGGAGGCCGTCGACAATCTGCGGCGGCAGGCGGTCGGCGGGATCGTGGTGATCGCGCCGCACGTAGCGGCCGGCGAGGCGTTGCGGCAGGTGCCCGCCGACGTCCCGATGGTCGCGGTCGGCGGCGGCGAATACGTTCCGGTGCCGGTGATTTCGGTCGACCAGTACGACGGGGCCCGCCGGGTCACCGAGCATCTGCTGTCGCTCGGGCACGAGACGGTGTGGCACGTCGCCGGACCCGAGGACTGGCTCGAATCGCTGGAGCGCGAACGCGGCTGGCGGGAAACGCTCGAGCGGCGCGGGGCGCGGGTGCCGCCGCCGCTGCGCGGGGACTGGAGTCCTCGGTCCGGCTACGACGCGGGACGTCGCCTGGTCGAAGCGCGACCCGACGCGGTGTTCGTCGCCAACGACCAGATGGCGCTGGGCGTGCTGCGCGCGTTCGCCGAGGCGGGCATCTCGGTGCCGGGGCAGGTTCGCGTGGCCGGTTTCGACGACGTGCCGGAAGCGGCCTACTTCAGCCCGCCGCTCACCACCGTCCGGCAGGACTTCATCGAGGTCGGGCGGCGGACGTTCCGGTTGCTCGTCGAACGCATGGACGGCGGCGACCCCGGCATCCGCCACCTCGTCGCTCCCGATCTGATCGTCCGGGACAGCACCGGGCCCCGGTAAGCAAGCACGGCAACACCCGCCCGAAACGCACCGTCCGCAGAATGTTAGCGCTAACAGACCGAGTGGCAGACCGTCGCGCGGCGCGGAACCCGGAAGGAAATCCCTCCAGTGCCAGCAGATTCCCTCGTCGTCGGCATCGACTTCGGCACGCTCTCCGGACGCGCGGTCGTGGTCCGGGTGCGCGACGGCGCCGAACTGGGAAGCGCCGTGACCGAGTACCGGCACGGGGTCGTCGACGACCGGCTTCCCGCCACCGCCGAGGAACTGCCGCCGGGCTGGGCGCTGCAGGTTCCGTCGGACTACGTCGACGTCCTGCGCACCGCCGTGCCCGCCGCGCTCGCCGAGGCGGGTGCCGACCCACAGGACGTCATCGGGATCGGCACGGATTTCACGGCCTGCACGATGATCCCGACCACCGAGGACGGCACTCCGCTCTCCGAACTGCCGGAATTCACGGGAAACCCGCACGCGTACGTGAAGCTGTGGCGGCACCACGCCGCGCAACCGCAGGCCGATCGCATCAACGCCGCGGCCCGCGAGCGCGGCGAATCGTGGCTGCCGCGGTACGGCGGGCTGATCTCGTCCGAGTGGGAGTTCGCCAAAGCGCTGCAGATGTTCGAGGAAGCCCCCGAGGTCTACCGCGCGATGCGGCATTGGGTCGAGGCGGCGGACTGGATCGTCTGGCAGCTGACCGGCACTTACGTCCGCAACGCCTGCACAGCCGGGTATAAGGGGATCTATCAGGACGGCCGCTACCCGGACCGCGACTTCCTCAACCGCCTCGCACCCGGGTTCGAGTCCTTTGTGGACGAGAAGCTCGACCATCCGATCGGGCAGCTCGGCTCGCTCGCCGGAAAGCTCAGCGCGCAGGCCGCGGCCTGGACTGGACTGCCCGCCGGGATCGCCGTCGCGGTCGGCAATGTCGACGCGCACGTCACCGCCCCGGCCGCGCAGGCGGTCGAGCCGGGCCAAATGGTCGCGATCATGGGCACGTCGACCTGTCACGTCATGAGTGGCGCGGACCTGCGCGAGGTCCCGGGCATGTGCGGAGTCGTCGACGGCGGCATCGTCCCCGGCCTGTGGGGTTACGAAGCGGGCCAAAGCGGGGTTGGCGACATCTTCGGCTGGTTTGTCGAACACTGCGTTCCGGCGTCCTATTCGGACACTGCGCGAAAAGAAGGCCTCCACGAATTCCTGACCCGCCTCGCGGCACAGCAGGAGATCGGCGAGCACGGCCTGGTCGCACTCGACTGGCACAGCGGCAACCGGTCGGTCCTGGTCGACCACGAGCTGTCCGGCGTCCTCATCGGACAGACCCTGAGCACCCGGCCCGAGCACGTCTACCGCGCGCTCCTGGAGGCCACCGCGTTCGGCACGCGCAAGATCATCGAGACGTTCGAGGACGCCGGAGTTCCGGTCACCGAGCTGATCATCGCGGGCGGGCTGACCAAAAACACGCTGCTGATGCAGATCTACGCCGACGTCACCGGCCTCCCGCTCTCGCTGATCGGCTCGACACAAGGACCCGCGCTCGGTTCGGCGATCCACGCCGCGGTCGCTGCGGGCGCCTATCCCGACGTACGCACGGCCGCGGCGGCGATGGGTTCGGTCCAGCGGATGGCGTACCAGCCGGTGCTGGCGAACGTGTCCGCCTACGACGAGCTCTACGCGGAATACACCGCACTGCACGACTACTTCGGCCGCGGCGGCAACGACGTCATGCACCGTCTCGCCGCGCGCCGCCGCGAGCTCGCCACTGTCGCGAAAGGACAGAACTGATGACCCTGACCGCACAGGCACGCGACACCATCGCGGAACTGAGGGAATCCGTCGCGCGACTGCACAACGAACTGACGCGCAACGAACTGGTCGTCTGGACCGCAGGCAACATCTCCGCCCGCGTACCCGGCGAAGACCTGATGGTGATCAAACCGTCCGGCGTGTCCTACGACGATCTGACCGCCGACACGATGGTCGTCACCGATCTGCACGGGCACCTGGTGCACGGCGAACTCGCGCCGTCGTCCGACACCGCCGCGCACGCTTATGTCTACCGGCATCTGCCGGAGATCGGCGGCGTCGTGCACACGCATTCGACCTACGCCACCGCGTGGGCCGCGCGCGGCGAGCCGATTCCGTGCGTGCTCACGATGATCGCCGACGAGTTCGGCGGCGAGATCCCGGTCGGCCCGTTCGCGTTGATCGGCGACGACTCGATCGGCCGCGGCCTCGTGGAAACCCTGCGCGCGACCCGCTCCCCCGCCGTGCTGATGCGCAACCACGGCCCGTTCACCGTCGGCGCCACGGCGCGGGACGCGGTGAAGGCCGCGGTGATGGTCGAGGACGTGGCCCGCACCGTCCACATCGCACACCAGCTCGGCACGCCCGCCCCGCTGTCGGCCACCGACGTCGACCGCCTGCACGCGCGGTACCAGAACGTCTACGGGCAGCGCTGAAACCCTGATCCAGCAAGGAGAAAAGATGACCTCCGCGACCAAGCCGCAGGTGTGGTTCCTCACCGGCAGCCAGGCGCTCTACGGCGAGGAGACCCTCGACCAGGTCGCCGGGCAGTCGCTGCGGATCCGGCAGCTGCTCGCCGATTCCGGCGGCCTGCCGTGCGAGCTGATCGGGAAACCGGTGCTGACCGAGTCCGCCGGGATCAGGCAGGTGCTGCAGGAGGCCAACGCCGACCCCGCCTGCGTCGGCGTCATGGCGTGGATGCACACGTTCAGCCCGGCGAAAATGTGGATCAGCGGCCTCGACGCACTGCGCAAACCGTTGCTGCACTTGCACACCCAGCTCGACGCGGCACTGCCGTGGGCCAGTCTCGACATGGACTACATGAACCTCAACCAGGCCGCGCACGGCGACCGGGAGTTCGGGTTCGTCCAGACCCGGCTCGGGATTCCGCGCAAGACCGTCGCCGGGCACGCGGCCGATCCGGCGGTGGTCGCTCGCATCGACGCTTGGGCGCGGGCGGCGATCGGCGCGGCACATCTGCGGACGTTGAAACTGGCCCGGTTCGGCGACAACATGCGCGACGTCGCGGTCACCGAAGGCGACAAGGTCGAGGCCGAGCTGCGGTTCGGCGTCTCGGTCAACACCTACGGCGTCACTGAACTCGCCGAACGAGTCGACAACGCGTCCACTGTGGACATCGAGAATCTGGTCTCCCAGTACGCCGACGAATACCGCCTCGCACCCGAATTGGCCCGTGGCGGCGAACGACACGAATCCCTCAGGTACGCGGCGCAGATCGAGATCGGCCTGCGCTCGTTCCTGACCGAAGGCGGATTCGGCGCGTTCACCACGAACTTCGAGGATCTCGGCGGACTCCGCCAACTGCCGGGCCTGGCGGTACAACGGCTGATGGCCGACGGCTACGGCTTCGGCGGCGAAGGCGACTGGAAGACGTCCGCGCTGCTGGCCGCGGTGAAAGCGATGGGCCGCGGCTCGGATCGCGGAACGTCCTTTATGGAGGATTACACCTACCACTTCGGACCCGGCGAGCCCAAGATCCTCGGCGCACACATGCTCGAAGTGTGTCCCAGCATCGCCGCGGACACGCCGTCCTGCGAGATCCACCCGCTCGGCATCGGCGGTCGCGAGGACCCCGTGCGGCTGGTCTTCAACGCCTCGCCCGGCCGCGGCGCGGTCCTTGGCTTGACCGATCTCGGCGACCGATTCCGATTGGTGGCCAACGAGATCGAGGTCGTTCCGCCCGACGAGCCGCTGCCCAACCTGCCAGTGGCGCGCGCAGTGTGGAAACCCGCGCCGTCGCTCACCACGTCGGCGGAATCGTGGATCACCGCGGGCGGCCCGCACCACACCGTGCTCACCCAGGCGGTCGGCACCGAGACCCTGCGGGATTTCGCCCGCATGCTCGACGTCGAACTGCTCCTCATCGACGAGAACACCACGACTTCCGATTTCGCCGACCGCATTCGCTGGAACCAGGCCTACCACCGGCTCGCCCAGGGCTTCTGAAAGAAGGAGAACGAACAATGAAGTTCACTCGAGGAATCCGCACCGCCGCCGCGGCAGCCGGGGCCGCCGTGCTCGCGCTGGGCGTCGCCGCCTGCGGGTCCAGCGCGAAGACCGTCGACCAGCAGGCAGGCGGATCCGAAGGCGCGCTGGTCGGCGTGACGATGCCGACCAAATCGTCCGAACGCTGGATCCACGACGGCGACAACATCAAGGCCGCGCTGGAAAAGCTCGGCTACAAGGTCGACCTGCAGTACGCCGAGAACGACATCCCCACCCAGGTCAACCAGATCGAGAACCAGCTGACCAAGGGCGCGAAGCTGCTGGTCGTCGCCTCGATCGACGGCACCGCGCTCACCACGCAGCTGCAGGAGGCCGCCGACCGCAAGGTCCCGGTGATCGCCTACGACCGGCTCATCCGCAACTCCCCCGCCGTCGACTACTACGCCACCTTCGACAACTTCAAGGTCGGCGTCGAACAGGCCAACTCGCTGGTCAAGGGCCTCGGCGACGGACCCGGCCCGTTCAACATCGAACTGTTCGGCGGATCGCCCGACGACAACAACGCGACCTTCTTCTTCAACGGCGCCATGTCCGTGCTCAAACCGTTGATCGACAGCAAGAAACTGGTCGTGAAGAGCGGTCAGACCGCCTTCGCCACCACCGCGATCCTGCGCTGGGACCCGGCCACCGCGCAGCGGCGCATGGAAGACCTCCTCACCAAGACCTACACCGGCGGCGCGAAGGTCCAAGGCGTGCTCTCCCCGTACGACGGCCTGTCGATCGGCATCCTGTCCGCGCTCAAGAGCAACGGTTACGGTTCCGCCGGACAGCCCTATCCGGTGGTCACCGGGCAGGACGCCGAAGTCGCCTCGGTCAAGTCGATCATCGCGGGCGAGCAGTACTCCACCGTTTTCAAGGACACTCGCAAACTCGCCGACGTCACGGTGAAAATGGCCGATTCCGTCCTCAAAGGACAGAAGCCCGCGGTCAACAACACCACCGATTACGACAACGGCAAGAAGGTCGTCCCGGCCCAGCTGCTGCAGCCGGTCGTGGTCGACAAGTCCAACTACCAGAAGGAACTGCTCGACTCCGGCTACTACACGGCGGGCCAGCTGAAATGACCGAACTGCTCGGCATGCGCGGGATCACCAAGACCTTTCCCGGCGTAACCGCGCTGTCCGACGTCACGCTCTCGGTGCGGCGCGGGGAAATCCACGCCGTCTGCGGCGAGAACGGCGCCGGGAAATCCACCTTGATGAAGATCCTGTCCGGCGTTTACCCGCACGGCAGTTACGACGGCGACATCACTTTCGACGGCGAGGACTGCGCGTTCGGGTCCATCCGCGACAGCGAACGCCGCGGCATCGTGATCATCCACCAGGAACTCGCGCTGTGCCCGCAGCTTTCGGTCGCCGAGAACATCTTCCTCGGCAACGAAAGGGCCAAACGCGGCTGGGTCGACTGGAACCGGACCAACCACGAGGCCGCTGAACTGCTGCTCCGGGTGGGGCTGCGCGAGAACGCCGTCACGCCGGTCAGCGAGCTCGGCGTCGGCAAGCAGCAGCTCGTCGAAATCGCCAAAGCCCTGTCCAAGCGCGTCAAACTGCTCATCCTCGACGAGCCGACCGCCGCGCTCAACGACGACGATTCGGCGCATCTGCTCGCGTTGCTGCGCGAACTGCGCGACGACGGCGTCACCTGCGTGATCATCTCGCACAAGCTCGGCGAGGTCACCGCGATCGCCGACACCGTCACGATCCTGCGCGACGGCAAGACGATCGAAACGCTCGACGCCGCCGGGCTGAGCGAGGAACGCATCATCACCGGCATGGTGGGGCGCGACCTCGAACACCGTTTCCCGCCAAGGGAGCCGGACATCGGCGACGAGGTGCTGCGGATCGAGGACTGGACGGTGCACAGCCCGAGCCAGCCCGGCCGGGTCGTGGTGGACGAGGCGAACCTGACGTTGCGGCGCGGCGAGATCGTCGGGCTCGCCGGGCTGATGGGCGCGGGGCGCACCGAACTCGCGATGAGCGTCTTCGGCCGCTCGTACGGCACGAACATCTCGGGCCGGCTGGTCAAGGACGGCAAGGAAATCACGCTGCGGTCCGTCCGCGACGCCATCCGCAACGGCATCGCCTACGCCACCGAGGACCGGAAACTGTACGGCCTCAACCTGATCGACGACATCCAGCGCAACACCACCGCGGCCGGGCTGCGCACCGTGGCCCGCCGCGGCTGGATCGACGAGCACGCCGAACACGACGTCGCCACTCGCTTCCACCGGGACCTGCGGATCAAGGCGCCGTCGGTGCGCAGCGTCACCGGCAAGCTGTCCGGCGGGAACCAGCAGAAAGTCGTGCTGGCCAAGTGGATCTTCACCGATCCGGACGTGCTCATCCTCGACGAGCCGACCCGCGGCATCGACGTCGGCGCGAAGTACGAGATCTACACGATCGTCAACGAGATGGCCGCGCAGGGGAAAGCGGTCCTCGTCATCTCCTCGGAACTCCCCGAACTGCTCGGCCTCTGCGACCGCATCTACACCCTGTCCGCGGGCCGGATCACCGGCGAGGTCGCGCGCGCCGAGGCCACCCAGGAACTGCTCATGCGACACATGACGAAGGAACGGCCATGACCACCACGAACCCGGTGCGGCCCGCCGATCCGGCCGCCCCGCCCGCAGGGCGCAGCCCCCGGCGGATCTCGATCAACCTCCGGCAGAGCGGCATCTACGTCGCCTTCGCGCTGATCGTGGTCCTGTTCGAGGCGATCACCGGCGGCGCGCTGCTCGAACCGCAGAACATCTCGAACATCATCGTGCAGAACTCCTACGTGCTGATCCTCGCCGTCGGGATGATCCTGGTGATCATCTCCGGGCACATCGACCTGTCCGCGGGCTCGGTGGTGGCGATGACCGGCGCGGTCGCCGCGGTCCTCACGGTCAACCTCGGCCTGCCCTGGCCGTTGGCCGTCGTGATCACCCTCGTCGTCGGCGCGGTGATCGGCGCCTGGCAGGGATACTGGGTCGCCTACTTCGGTATCCCCGCGTTCATCGTGACCCTCGCCGGGATGCTCGCCTTCCGCGCACTCACCCTCACCGTGCTCGGCAACCAGGGCATCGGCCCCTTCCCCGACGCCATCCGCACTCTGTCCAACGGCTTCACCGGCGGCTACCTCGGCAACATCGGCCTCGGCCCGCTCGGCGGCGCCGACCTCTTCAGCCTCCTCGCCGGCGTCGTCGTGATCGCCGGAATCGTGCTTGCTCAATGGCGCAAACGCGCCGCACGGCTCGGCTACGGCCAAGAGGTCGACCCGTTCCCGCTGTTCGTCCTCAAGATCGCCGTCGCCGCCGCGCTCGTGCTCGCCGTCGTCGTGCAGCTCGCCCGGTTCCGCAACCTGCCCTGGGTGCTGGTGCTGCTGGCCGTGCTGGTGCTCGGCTACTCCCTGGTCGCCGGGAAATCCGTGTTCGGCAGGCACGTCTACGCCATCGGCGGGAATCTGCAGGCCGCGACCCTGTCCGGGGTCAAGGTCAAATCCGTGACGTTCTGGGTCTTCGTGAACATGGGCGTCCTGGCCGCACTGGCCGGCATCATCTTCGCCGGGCGCCTCAACCAGGCCGGGCCTACGGCGGGTGTGAACTTTGAGCTCGACGCGATCGCCGCCGCGTTCATCGGCGGAGCTGCGGTCCAGGGCGGTGTCGGCAAGGTCGTCGGAGCTATCACTGGCGGCCTGATCATGGCGGTGATCAACAACGGGATGTCGCTGGTCGGAGCGCCCAGTGAGCGCGTCATGCTGGTCAAAGGCGCGGTGCTGCTCGCGGCGGTCGCTTATGACATCTGGACCAAGCGGCGCGCTGGGGCCGCCGCCCGCTGACTTTCGGTGGGCGGTGCTTCGGTGCCGCCCACCGGGGTTCCGCGAACGTCAGGAATTCCGCTTCCGCTGCGTCGGCTCAGCACTGGCCCACGACTCCCGCACATGCCCGATGTGAGTACGCATGAGCTTCTCCACCAGCCCGGCATTCCCGCTGGCGATCGCGTCGAGGATCGCGTGGTGCTCGCGCGCGGACTCCTCCAGTTCGCCGCGTTCGGACAAGGCGGCGAGCCCGTAAAGCCGCGTGTGCGCCCGCAGATCAGCGATCAGCGAGGTCGCACGGGCGTTCCCGGCATAGCCCAGCAACCTGAGATGGAACGCCCGGTCCGCCTCGGTGTACGCGACCAGATCGCCCGCCGCCGCTTCGTCCACAATGGCCTGGGCCATCGCTCGCAGTTCCGGCAGATCACCATCCGGAATATGCGCGCGGGCGACCAGCGAAGGCTCGATCAACATGCGAAGCTCGGTGATCTGGTCCAGCTCGCTCTCGGCCATCTCCGTGACCCGGTAACCCTTGTTCGGGACAGTGGCGACGAGGCCTTCGCGGACCAGGTCGAGCATCGCTTCGCGCACCGGAGTGGCGGACACGCCGAACCGTTTGGCCAGCTCCGGCGCGGAGTAGACGTTGCCGGGTTCCAGCTCCCCGGCCACGACTGCGGCGCGAAGGGCGTGCGAGACTCGCTCCCGGAGTGTCGTCTTCTCGAACCCCTGGATGTTCGCGCTCATCCGTCACTCCTCTTCTTTCCGGACGCTCATCCTAGTGAGGTTCGTCCGTCGCGAGCCGTTCCAAGGACACCGGCATCGCGATCGACCGTTTGGACATCGGCGCGAGATCGTTGACCGTCAAGCGTTTTCCCTTGCCCTTGGCGAGTTTGGCCGAGGTGAATCCGCAGACGCGGCCCTGGCACCAGCCCATCCCCGGTCGCGCCAGGAGCTTCGCCGTCCGCGCGTCGACCGCACCCAAAGGGCATGCGTCGCGGATGTCTTGGACGGTGACCTCTTCGCACCGGCAGACCGTCGTGTCCGGTTCGAGCCAGTCCTGCCAGCCTGCGGGCAGAGGGTGCGCGCGATGCATGGCGGCTGCGAAAGCTCTCCCCCGCCGCACCTGGCGTTGGAGGCGTCCGGCGCGTCGGTGGTCCACGGAACGGCCCTGGTCCATGGCCACAGCCAGGCCTGCGAGCTCGCCTTCAGCAAGCGCGAGAAGTGCCCCGCCGACGCCGGTGGCTTCGCCCGCGACGTAGACACCGGTGACATCGGTGCGTTGCCAGGCGTCGACCACGGCGACCAGCGATTCGTCCAGGTCGACGCGGGTAGCTGCGCCCGCGGCGAGGATCAGTTCCAGCGACGGGGTGAATCCCCATCCCAGAGCGACCAGGTCGATCCCGTCGAGCGTCTCGGTTCCAGCGCGATCGACCTTGCGAACCCGCACGGATTCGACCTTGTCGCCACCTTCGACGGCAGCCACGATCGTGCGGGTCCGGAAGGGAATGCGGTGCCGTGCGAACGCGGCGGCGTACGACACGGCTTCGCCCAGTTTGGCCGGAACAGCCAGCGCGCCGAGCGGCGTCCGCAGCCAACCCGCGGGGCTGTTCGCTTCGCAGACGGCGACGACCTCCGCGCCCGCTTCCGCGAGCTGCCGCGCCACCGGAAGCAGAAACGGCCCGGTGCCCGCGACGACGGCTCGTCGGCCAGGAAGGACGCCGTGGGCCTTCACCAACGCTTGGACTCCGCCCGCCGCCATCACCCCGGGGAGGTCCCACCCCGGGATCGGCAGTTGACGATCGTAGGCGCCCGGGCACAGGATCAGGGAACGTGCGCGGAGGACGGGCGGGGCCGCAGTGCGCACGCTTTCGTGGGCCGGTGCCAGGTGCAGACGATGCTCTCCGGCCGGTTCGAGAAGCCAGACCTGGTGCTCTGAGTAATGGTCGACGTCGATGAGGCGTCGGCGCAGCGACTCCAGTGTCGTGCCGTGCTGCGCAGCCGCTTGATCTCTCGGCCGGCGCCAGTACTGGCCGCCGATCTGGGCCGAGGCGTCGACAAGTGCCACGCGCAGGCCGTTCCCGGACGCTGCCTCCGCGGCCGCGAGACCGCTGGGACCGCCGCCGACCACGATCACGTCGTACCTACTCATCGGAGTCGCTCCGAACGACCATGCCGTCCCGGACCGGTACCAAGCAGGCCCGCTGGTCAGCCACGTCGTCCACGGTGATCAGGCAGTCGAAGCAGACGCCGATCCCGCAGAACAGACCCCGGGGCCGACCGCCACGGCGAGTCGTTCGCCAAGAGCGCACTCCGGCATTGGTGAGCGCCGCGCCGACGCTCTGTCCGGGCGACGCGGTGAGCGGCTGACCGTCGAAGGTCAGCGTCACGGTCGTGGTCACGAGGCCTCCATCATGGCGAACCGTTCGGGTGCGAAGGGCGAGATGTCGATATCGGTTGCCTCGCCGAGAAGTGCTTGGACGAGAATCTTCGCTGTTCCGGCGGAAAGGCCGATGCCCGCGCCCTCGTGGCCCGCCGCGTGCCACAGGCCGGGTGCCCGAGGATCCGGTCCGATGACCGGGAGGTGATCGGGGCAGTACGGGCGGAATCCCAGGTAGCTGCGCATCACCTTGGTCCGGCTCAGCGACGGATAGAGCGCGAGCGCCTTCGCGGCGATCTCCCGGAGTGCCCGCGGCGACACGGAACGGTCGAAGCCCACCCGTTCGCGCGAGGAGCCGATGAGGATCGTTCCCGCCTGAGTTCCCTCGACCACCGTTGACGTTTGCAGCCCCTCGTCGGAACTTTGAGTGCTGGCAACGTATTCCCCGGCGTAGACCTTGTGGAACACGGTCGGCGGCAGAGGTTGCGTGACGAGAATGAAGCCCCGGCGCGGCAGAATCGGGACCTCCACGCCAGCGAGCGCGGCGACCTCGCCCGCCCAAGTTCCCGCCGCGTTCACGACGCAGCCGCCGTACCGGTCTCCGCGATCGGTTCGGACGCCGAGAATCCGGTCGCCGTCCCGAAGAAACCCGACTACGCGGGTGCCAGTACGGACTTCGGCACCGCGTTCGCGCGCCATTCGAAGCAGGTGAGCCGCCACCAGCATCGGTTGCACCTGGCAGTCCTGGGGATAAAACGCGGCCCCGGAAAGATCGCGGGTCAAATGCGGCTCGTAGGCGGGAATCGCTTCCGGGGCAAGGTCGAGCACCTCGACACCCGCGATACGTTGCCGCTCGGCGAGCTGGACCAGCCCGGCAGCGGAGTCCACTGTGGACGACACGACCAGGCCGCCCTTCTGCTCGAACTCCCAGAGCGAGCCGTATTCGCCGAGCTCCCCGCGCCAGGCAGCCAGCGACAAGAGCGCGAGATCGAGTTCGGGTCCGGCTTCTTTGTCCGAGACCAGCAGATTCCCTTCGCAGCTGCTGGTCGTGCCACTGGCCACCTGGCCCTGTTCGACGACTTCGACGGAAAGGCCCGCGCGGGTCGCGAACCAAGCCGCGGCGGCACCGAGTGCGCCAGCGCCGATGATCAGGACGTCAGGCGTGGTCACAGCTCGAACCCGGCAGGGAACGGATCAGCCGGGTCGAGCATGTACTGCGCGGTGCCGGTAATCCAAGCACGTCCGGTGATTGTCGGTACCACCGCCGGTATTCCGCCGACTGTCGTTTCCTCGACGAGCCTTCCGGTGAAAGTGGTGCCGATAAACGACTCGTTGACGAAATCGGTGTCGAGGGCCAGTTCTCCGCGTGCGTGCAGCTGAGCCATCCGGGCGCTCGTCCCGGTGCCGCAGGGCGAACGGTCGAACCATCCGGGGTGAATAGCCATGGCGTGCCGCGAATGTTTCGCGTCGGAGCCGGGTGCTTTGAGGTAAACGTGGTGGCAGCCGGAGATGTCGGGGCGCTCGGGGTGCTGGGGCAGGGCGTGCTCGTTGATCGCGGCCATGATCTTCAGCCCGGCGGCGAGGAGTTCGTTCTTGGCTTTCCGGTCGAAGGGCAGGCCCAAGTCGTCGAGGTCGACGATCGCGTAGAAGTTCCCGCCGAAGGCGAGGTCGTACCGCACGTCCCCGAACCCGGGAACCTCGACGCTCGCGTCCAGGGTCAGGGAAAACGACGGCACGTTGCGGATCGTCACCGACGTGGCTTTCCCGTCCGCGACCGCGACCTCGGCGACCACCAGACCGGCGGGCGTTTCCAGCCGAACCGTCGTCACCGGCTCGACGACGGGAACCATCCCGGTTTCCACCAGGACCGTCGCGGTCCCGATCGTGCCGTGCCCGCACATCGGAAGCAGGCCCGAGACCTCGATGAAGAGCACCCCGCAGTCGGCGTCCGGCCGCGTCGGCGGCTGCAGGATGCTCCCGCTCATCGCGGAATGCCCGCGCGGCTCGCACATGAGGAAGGTCCGCAGGTCGTCGGCGTTCTCCTGGAACCACACCCGGCGTTCGGCCATGCTCGCGCCGGGGAACACGCCGACCCCGCCGGTCACCACGCGGGTCGGCATCCCTTCGGTGTGCGAATCGACCGCGTGGATGATTCGGCTCGTCCTCATCGGTTCTCGCTTCCTGTGCGAAAGTCGTGCGGGTCAGCGATAGCCTTTTTCGAGAGCCGCCTTGGTATCGGCGTTCACCCGGTCCGCAGCGGCACCGGTCAGGGCATGACGAGGCGGACGGCATGCCCCGCCCTTGCGGCCCGCGAGGTCCATCGACGCCTTGATCGCCTGCACGAATTCGGTCTTGGAATCCCAGCGCAGCAACGAATGCAGGTCCCGGTACAACGGGACCGCCGCGGCGATGTCCTGCGCCTGCCCCGACGTAGCCAGGTCGTAGAGCTTCTTCGACGCGACGGGCAGCGCGTTCGGATATCCGGCGATCCAGCCGACCGCCCCCGCGACGGCGAGTTCGAGTACCACGTCGTCGCTGCCGATCAGCACGTCGAGCCCAGGCGCGAGTTCGGCGATCTCGTACGCGCGCCGGACATCGCCGGTGAACTCCTTGACCGCCACGATGAGGTCTTCCGCGAAGAGCCGTGCGAGCAGGTCGGGCGTCAGGTCGACCTTGGTGTCGTACGGGTTGTTGTACGCCACGATCGGAAGGCCCACCGCGGCGGCGGCACGGTAGTGCTCGATGACAGCGTCGGCGTCGGCCCGGTACGCGTTGGGCGGGAGCAGCAGCACCGAGTGCGCGCCGGCCTCAGCCGCCTGCTCGATCCACCGGCAGGTCTCCCTCGAGCCGTACGCGGCGGCGCCGGGCATGACCCCGAAGCCGTCCGGCGCGGCCTCGACCGCGATTTCGACGACGCGCGCCCGCTCCTCGTCCGTGAGGGTCTGGTACTCCCCCAGCGAACCGTTGGGAGTCACGCCGTCCATGCCGTTTTCGGCGAGCCACCGGACGTGCTCGGCGAAACCGTCGTAGTCCACCGAGAGATCGTCGTTGAACGGCAGGGCGGTCGCGACGTGGATGCCGCGCCAAGGCTGGTCCACCGTGCTCATGGGGTCTCCCTGATTCCGGCAGTGTGTCATGTGACATTGCACAGAGACTTTGGCGCGGCTCTTCCTCCTTTCGCAACCCCGCCCTCGGGGGGCGGAGCGCGAGCAGACAGTCCACTGTGGACACAGCAGCGGACCCGCCCCCTATGACCTGGGTCACTCAATTCGCATGCAACCTCCCCGGCACCACGAGGCCTGTACCCCGTGTGGAGCAAGACGCGTGGTGGGAGGACGAGTTCGTCGCGTACGTCACGGCGTCCTCGGGTTCCCTGCGCGCCACCGCGTTCGTCCTGTGCGGGGACTGGCATCGGGCCGACGACCTGCTGCAGGTCACCTTCCTCAAGCTCTACCGCGTGTGGCCGAGGCTGGTCCGGCGGGGCGAGCTGGACGCCTACGTGCGGCGGATGCTCGTGCGCGCGTTCCTGAACGAAAACCGGCGGAAGTGGCGTTCGCGCGAGCACCTTTCCGCGGAGCTGCCGGACGTCAGCACGGCACCCGAGCCCGACCACGCCCAGCGGCTTTCCGTGCGCGCGGCTCTCGACGGCGTCCCGCCGAAACAACGCGCGGTTCTCGTGCTGCGGTTCTGGGACGACCTCAGCGTCGACGCGACCGCGGCCGCTCTCGGCTGCTCGGCGGGCACCGTCAAAAGCCAGTCCGCGCGCGGCTTGGCGACCCTGCGGAAACTCCTCGATCCCAGTCAGCTCGGGCGCCTGGCGTCCCAGGAGGGGCGGGCATGAACGACGAAGAAGCACGCGCGGTGCTCCTGCTCGCCGGGCCGGTGGACGAACCGCCGCCCGGCGTGGATCCCGCGCTGTTGCTGTCGGAAGGCCGCAAGCGACACCGGCGGCGGAACCTCGTCGCGGTCGGCGGGAGCGCGCTGACGACGGCAGTGCTCGTCGTCCTGGTGACAGTGACGGCAGGCCAAACCGGTCCGGCCACCGCTCCGCAGATCGTCCAGCCCGCCGTCGCGCCGACGACCGGACCCCAGCCTGTCCCCACCTTCGACCCGACACCCGGCAGCAGCTCCCCCGGAACCACCCCGAACCACACGACGACCACCGGCAGCCACCCCACCAGCCACCGCTGACCGGCCCACGAGAAAGACCCGCCTTGACGACGCTTGCCGAACCAGCCGCCTTCACCCCGCCGACGATCCGCTGGCACCAACGCCCGTACGTCCGCGCGATCGGCGGGTACCTGCTCATCCGCGTGTTCAGCGTCGCCCTGCTCGCGCTGTTCACCGTGCGGACCGGCCAGCCCCTCATCGGCCGCCTCACCGCCTGGGACGGGCAGTTCTACCTGGACATCGCCGATTACGGCTACTTCGGCACCACCCGCGGCCTGTACGACGCGGCGGGGAACTACGCGCCCTATACGACGCTCGCGTTCTTCCCGGCGTACCCGACCTTGCTCCGCGTCCTCTCGCCGGTCACGTTGGGCAGCACGGTCCTGGCTGGGCTGCTGGTGAGCACGGTCGCCGGATGCCTCGCCGCAGCCGCGATTTTCCGGCTGTCCCAACGGATCGACGGCCGCGCACGCACCGGTTTGCTGCTCGTAGCGTTGTGGGCCGGGGCACCGCTCGCCATCACGCAGTCCATGGTCTTCACCGAAGCGCTGTTCACCGCCTTCGCGGCCTGGACGCTCGTCGGAGTCGTCGAACGCCGCTGGCTGCTGGCCGCCGCGTGCTGCGTGGGCGCGGGCCTCACGCGGTCGACCGCCGCGGTCCTCATCGCCGTCGTCGGCGTCGCCGCGGTCATCGCCTTCATCCGCACCCGCGACCGCTGGACGACCATGATCTGCGCGGTGCTGTGCCCGCTCGGCCTGCTCGGCTGGTGGGTCTTCGTCGCGGTCCGGACCGGCAGCCCGACCGGCTGGTTCGACCTCGAATGGGACAACTGGCGAACCCGCTTCGACGGGGGCCGCGAGGCGGCGGAATTCTCCTGGCAAAAACTGGCATCCGGGTCTTCGGTGATGGAGACGCTGACCGTTTTCGTCGTGCTGGGCGCGGCCGTGCTCGCCGTCCTGCTGCCGAAAACGCTGCGGCCGCTGTCGCGATGGTGGCCGCTCGCCGCCTACGGCGCCGGGATCGTAGTGCTGGTCGTGGGCACCGCGGGCCTCCCGACCGTCAAGCCGCGCTTCCTGATCCCCGGTTTCATCCTGCTGTTCCCGATCGCCCGCGGTCTCGCCGCCCGCCGCCGGGGCACCGCCGTGGTTACGACGGCCGCCTTCGTCCTCCTCGGGTGCTGGTTCAGCGCGTACTCCCTCACCGGGTGGCGTTACGTCATCTGACCGGCGAAGCCGAATCAGCGGACTCCGCACTGAGCGAGCGCTTACACTCTAGGGACGACGGGCGGACTCACCGGCCGGCGCGGGACTAGAGGAGGATCGCCGGATGACCACGCTCTCGGCCGACCTGTGGCCCGACGTGCAGCCCGAGACCGCGCGCCGGCTGATGCTCGCCGGGGTGGAGTCGTTCGCCGAGCGCGGCTACCACGCCACCACCACGCGGGACATCGCAGGCGCGGCGGGGATGAGCCCGGCCGCGCTGTACGTGCACTTCCCCTCGAAAGCCGCGCTGCTTTTCGCCATCAGCCGCAACGGCCACGAGCAGACGCTCTCCCTTGTCGAGGACGTAATCGGCCGCGTCACCGGCCCGGTGGAACGAATGCGGCTGCTCGTCGAGGATTTCGTCGCCTGGCACGCGCGGCGGCACACTGTCGCGCGCGTGGTGCAGTACGAGCTGAATGCGTTGCCGGAAAAGGAATATCAGGTCGTCGCGCAACTGCGGCGGAAGATCGAGCAGCGCGTGCGCGAGGTGATCGCCGACGGGGTGGAATCCGGTGCGTTCACCGTCGGCGACGTCGGAATCGCCGCCCGGGCCGTGCTGTCGCTGGGCGTCGATGTCGCGCGCTGGTACAGCGAACGGACCCGGCAAACGCCCACCGAACTCGGCAAGGAATACGGCGAACTGGTCCTCCGCATGCTCGGCGCGAACTAAAGCGCCAGCACCAACTTGCCCCGGGACTGCCTCGACTGGCTCAGTTCAAGCGCGGCCCGCCAGTCGTCCAGCGGGAAAATCCGGGACACCGGAACCGAAAACCGCCCGTCCGCCGCGAGCGACGCGAACTCGCCGAGGACGTCGTAGCGCGGCTGGGCGCCCGAGCTGACAATGGTCTGGACCCCGGGTTGGTCCGAGCTGAGATCGAGCGTCAGCACGTGCCCGGGTTCCTTGACGGTGCGCACGAGTTCGGCCACCGCGCCGCTGAACGGGGCCGCGTCCAGCACGAGGTCGACCGGTCCCCCGGCCAGCGTCGTCACACGATCGGCGATTCCGCCGTGGTAGCCGGTGACTTCCGCGCCAGCTGAGCGGAGTGCCTCGGCGTGCGTCTCACCTGCGGTGACGATCACGCGAGCCCCGCGCAGGAGCGCGATCTGCGCGGCGGCGAACCCGGTGGTGGTGCCCGCGCCGTGGACGAGCAGGGTGCTGCCGGAGCCGACGCCGAGTGCGTCGAGCGCCGCGTAAGCCGTGCCGGTCGCCATCGGCAGCGCCGCGGCGTGGACCGCGTCGAGCCCGTCTGGACGCGGGAACCACGCATCCAGCAGCACCAGCTCGGACGCACCCGCGGTCGGGCCGGTGAACGGCGCGCAACCGAACACCGGATCGCCGATCTCCACGCCGGTCACGCCGTCGCCGAGCGCGTCGACCGTGCCGGACACCTCGAGCCCGACCCCGCGCGGCAGGTCACCGGCGAACAAGCCCTCGCACAACGCCCAGTCCGCCGGGTTCAGCCCGCACGCCTGCACCGAGACGCGAATCTGGCCTGGTCCAGGGTCCGGTACCGCGGCGTCCTCGACCCGTAATACCTCGGCCGCGGGGCCGTGCTCGTGAAAACGAAGGGTGCGCATTGGTGGCTCCTCGTGAGTGATGACAGAAGCTGTCGTCACTCACGCTACCAGAGTGATGACAGCATCTGCTGTCGCTACACTGGGCGCATGGCGCGATGGGAGGGCAACACCCGGAACCGGCTCGAACAGGCCGCGCTGGCGTTGTTCGAGGAACAGGGCTACGACCGCACGACGGTCGCGCAGATCGCTCAGCGCGCGAACCTCACCGAGCGGTCGTTCTACCGGTGGTTCGCCGACAAACGGGAAGTGCTGTTCGGCGGCAGCCAGGAACTGGAAACCGAGTTCGTCACCGCCATCAACGCGGTCCCGCCCGGCACTCCCGCGCTGCCCACCCTGCTGGCCGCATTTGCCACCGCGCCGCGCGTATTCCGTCCGCGCGAATTCCTGCTGCGCCGCGCGACGGTGATCGCGGCCAATCCCCCGCTGCGCGAGCGGGAATTGATCAAACTCGTCACGATTTCGGAAGCGCTCACCAGTGCATTGCTAGACAGAGGCATCGCCCCCGAAACCGCGCGGCTGGCGACCGACCTGGGCTTGTCCGTGTTACGACTGGCCACCGAACGCTGGATGGCCGAGGAACACCGTGACGGCAAGGGTTTCCCCGAAGCGCTGTCAGCTGCCGCCGCGGACCTGCTCGCCGTCGCCACCTCGACCTGAAGTAGCCCGCGCGAACCGTTCCGCGATCTGCGCCAGCCGGCCCATCAATTCTGGCGGCGCGTCCTCCACCACGAAGTCGAATTCCCACTGCGCGAGGTAAAACGGGATGTAGTCGAACGTTTTCGCCCCGGTACGCATTCGGCAGGTTTCGTCGTCGATCGGCTCGATCACCGCCGTCGTCGGCGAAACTCGCGCGGACAACACTTCCGCCGGAGCCGACACCCGCAACGTCACGATGTGCGGATACGGCGCGGTCGCGATCCGGCTCGACACGTACGCGGCGAGGTCTTCCGCCGGTGGTTCCCTTGGCGTGAAACGGAAACTGGGCGTCGGGAGACCGTCGATGCGATCCAGCCGGAAGGTGCGCCAGTCGTTGCGGCCGAGGTCCCACGCGACGAGGTACCACCGCCAGCCAGTGTGCACGAGCCGCAGCGGCTCGACGTCGCGCTCGGCCACAGCGCCCGCGTGCGTGCCGTAGGTGAATCGCAGCCGCTCGTTGTCCCGGCACGCGGCGGCGACCACGGTGAGCAGCTCGGCGTCGATCGTCGGCGCGCCGCCGGGGATCCGGACCATCGCCGAGTCCATCGCCCGCACCCGGTGCCGCAGCCGCGCGGGCAGCACCTGTTCGAGCTTCGCCAACGCCCGCACGG
Organism: Amycolatopsis sp. NPDC003676; assembly: GCF_053587275.1. Taxonomy (NCBI): domain Bacteria; kingdom Bacillati; phylum Actinomycetota; class Actinomycetes; order Pseudonocardiales; family Pseudonocardiaceae; genus Amycolatopsis; species Amycolatopsis sp. NPDC003676. The sequence goes on along the minus strand of NZ_JBSFNS010000044.1, from coordinate 29,491 downwards.
ACGTCTCCTCGATCCCCGACACGGTGCCGTTCGCCGCCGTCCGCAGGCCGACCGCCACCGCGACCGCCTCGTCGTCGTCCAGCAGCAACGGCGGCAACGCGGCGCCGGACCCCAGCCGGTACCCGCCCGCGACCCCCGGCGTCGCGTGCACCGGATAGCCGAGCTGCCGCAGCCGTTCGACGTCGCGCCGGATCGTCCGGACGTCGACCCCCAACCGGCCCGCGAGGTCCGGACCAGGCCACTCGCGGCGGGCCTGCAGCAGCGAGAGCAGGCGCAACAGGCGTTCGGAGGTTCCGTACATGCCGGTTACTCTGCCACGCTTCGCGGACAGCTTCGGTCCTCGATCGCCGCGACCTCGCCGCGCCGTGCGAAAGTGACGCATGCTCGACGACCTGCTCGCTGTCGCCCGCGAAGAGGCGGAAGCCGGAAAAGCCGAAGGCGGCGTCCCGATCGGCGCCGCCCTCTTCGACCGCGACGGGAAGCTCCTCGGCCGCGGCCACAACCGCCGTGTCCAGGACGGCGACCCGTCCCTGCACGCCGAAACCGCCGCGTTCCGCGCCGCCGGCCGCCGCCCGCATTACCGCGACACGATCATGGTCACGACGCTGTCGCCGTGCTGGTACTGCAGCGGCCTGGTCCGGCAATTCGGCATCCCGCACGTGGTGATCGGCGAATCGCGCACGTTCACCGGCGGCCACGACTGGCTGGCCGGCCACGGCGTCCGCATCGATCTTCTCGACGACCCGGCCTGCGTCGCCCTGATGACGGAATTCATCGAACGCGAACCGGCGCTGTGGTTCGAAGACATCGGCGAACCGACGTAACTCACGCCAGCGGAGAAAACTCCGTCGGCAACGCGATAATCGAATCCGCGTCGAGAATCTCCTCCGGCGCACCCGGCGGCGGCCACATCCCCTTCGCGTAAAGGTCCCGGCGAATCGCGAGCCGTTCGTCCAGGCTCGCGAACGGCCAGATCTGGATGATCCGATCCGGCCCGTCGAGCGCGTACATCACCACGGTCAGCGGATCGATCGCATGCCGCGCGGGCAACGCTTTCCGCCAGCCGTCGATCGTCGCGGTCAGCCCGCCCGGGCGGAGGTGATAATCGCGGATCTCATACACCGAACCGTATTTCCCCGGCCGCACCGGCGGAATGAACGGGAACGGCGCGAAACTCCGCAGCGACAAATCAGTCAAATAGTCGCCGCCGAACGGTTTGCGGCTATGGCGCGCCCGCATCCGCTCCTGGTCGAGCGCTTGCTGATTCTCGAACCCGCGCAGCACGACCAGCCTGCCGAGCGGGCCGTTCTCCGTCTGCCAGCAGCCGAGCAGTTCGCCGTGCCCCTCGACCCACGGCAACACGCCCTCGACGGCTTTCGGCCCGTCGAGCAGCTGAAAGGACAGGATCGCCAGCTCGTAGCGGACGGCCTGCTGCTCCGGCGCGACGTCGGCTCCGCTGATCCGGACCGGTTCGGTCATGACGCTCCCCTTCGAAGATCGACCGCTCCGAGGGCGCCGATGACCGGGGAGCCGTCTTCAGCGTGACACACCGCTCCGGCAGCGCCCGCTGAGCGGCTTTGTTTGCCCTCCCGTCCGCGCGCGGCTTCCCGATAGTCCCGCTCACCGGCGCCCCGGAACATCCCGGCGACCTGGACACGCTCAGTAAGGTTTTTTCCCACTCCCGCCCATGTCTTGACACTTCTCAATGGTCTAGTCCATTGTGACTGCGCACACACTCCCCTCGAGTGCCTGCGGGGCGCCGCCGCCACGTCCGGCTTCGCCAGGTGCTCCGATGCCGCGTGCCGCCGGGTGCGCGTTTCCCCCGTTGGAGGACCCATGAAATCCTTGCGCCGCACCACTTCCCGCCGGAAACTCGCCGGACGGCTCGGCGTGCTGGCACTCGCCGCGGGCGCTGCCCTGACCACCACAGTCGGCACCGCCTCCGCCGCGGGAGACCCGGTTCTCGCGGCACCGTATCTGTACCAATGGGGCGGCCAGAGCGATCCGTCCGCCGCGATGGAGGCGACCGGCGTCAGCGCGTTCACCCTCGCTTTCATGCTTTCCGGCGGCGGCTGCGCTCCCGCCTGGGACGGCAACCGCCCGCTCGACGGCTCCGACGCCGCGATGATCCAGAAGATCCGCGCGGCGGGCGGCGACGTGATCCCGTCCTTCGGCGGCTGGTCGGGCAACAAACTGGGCCCGAACTGCGGATCGCCGGAGGAACTGGCCGGCGCGTACCAGCAGGTGATCGACGCCTACAGCCTGCAAGCGATCGACCTCGACATCGAGAACACCGACGAGTTCGAGAACGCGACAGTCCAGGACCGGATCCTCGGCGCGGTCAAGATCCTCAAGGACAAGAACCCGAACCTGCGCGTCGTGATCACCATGGGAACCACGCCGCAGGGCCCGAACGACTGGGGCAAGCGACTGGTGTCGCAGGCGAAGGCGCTGGGCGCGGACGTCGACGTGTGGTCGCTGATGCCGTTCGACTTCTCCGACGGCGGCGACATGGTCGCGATGACGAAATCCGCGGTGGACGGCCTGGTCGGAGAACTGAAGTCGACCTTCGGCTGGGACGACGCCACCGCCTACCACCGCGCCGGGCTGTCGTCGATGAACGGCAAGACCGACCGGGCCGGAGAAGTCGTGTCGGTCGCGGACTTCACCGCGATCCGCGACTGGGCCGCCGAACACCACCTGGGCCGCGTCACGTTCTGGGCGACGAACCGCGACTGCAGCGGGTGCAGCGGGATCGACCAGGAGAACTACGCGTTCACCAAGGTCGTGGCTGGTTACAACGGCTGATTTCGGGGCCGGGCTTGCGCTCCATGTGGCATTGGGTGCATCTGACGCACCGAACGCCACATTGGGTGCATGCGACGCACCCAATGCCACATTGGGGGCGTCGCGATCGCGGCAGGGCGGGCGGTCCGTGAAGGACTCCTTGAGGGAATCTGATTCCGTGAAGGACTCCCTCACGGACCGTCGAGGGTCGTGAGGGGAACCCTCACGGAATCAGATTCCCTCAGGGTGGCCCTCACGGACAGCGGGAGCGGGGCGGCGGCGGGCTGCTCACGCTGCAGCTGATGAGCCGAGTCGGTGGCGGTTCAGCCGATCCGAGCCAAGCCGATCACGGTGCAGCTGAGGAGCCAAGCTGGCGGCGGTCCGGCCGATCCGGGCAAGGTTGGCCACGGCGCAACCGGCCTGAACCAAGCTGGCGACGGTGCCGCAGATCTGGGCCGAGTCGACGACGGTTCAGCCGAGCGAACCAGCCGCCGATCGAACTGAGCCGACCAGGTCAGCCAAACCGTGCCGCAGTGGACTGAACCACCGGCACAGGCGCGCGCCCGAATCGAGGCCATCCGGCAGGGCGGAGCGCGGCGACGGGGACCTTCCCGCCCGGGAGGTCCCCGTTCTGTCGTCCGTCACACACCGTGCGCGGGTACGGCCGAACGAGTGAAGATCAGGCAGCGGCGGTGACCGACAGCGCGGCCACTCCGGCCTCGGTCAGTTCAGCGGGAACGCGCCCGGCGGCAGCGGAGCCCGTGCCCGGGCGGACGTAGCCGCCCTTGGCGAGCGCGTGTGCGGTCATCTGGTCGCAGCAAGCGAAACCGTCGACGAACAGGTCGGGCTCGCAGCTGGTGGACATCTCCGCGCGCTGCTGCGCGACCGCCTTGAGCATGGCCATCGCGCGATGGGTCAGCTCGACGGTCACCCCTTCTGCACCGGACACCGGGATCGCCTTCTTCCTCGTGGGCTACTTACTCAACGTTATCGCCGATTGGGCCGAATGTGTTAACAGCCACACTGTAGCGGTTCGGGAATGTGACGATGCCTAGACCTGTTCGGTTCCCGCCAGGCGAGACTCGAGCGTCCGAGCCCACTCGCGCACGATCTGTTCGCGGCGGCGGGTGTCGTCGGTGAGGAGGTTGGCGAGACCGAGGCCGCGCCCGAGGTCGAGAGTGGCCTGGACCAGTTCGCGCACGCCCGGCTGAGCTTCGTCGACGCCGAGCAACTCGACCGCGACCCGGTGCGCCTCCCGCCCGACGCGCGCCTCCAGCGGAACAAGCACGTCGCGCAGCTGATCATCAGTCGACGCGACGGCCCACAGCTGCAACGCCGCACGGAACATCGGCCCGGTGTACAGGGTCAGCAGCATCTCGACGACCCACTCGATCCGCGAGGAACCGCCCGGCGACCCGGCCGCGCGTGTGCGCAGTTCGTCCAACTGAGCCTCGCCGAGCAACTCGACCGCCGCCGCGACCAGCGACTCTCGAGTCGGGAAGTGATGTTGCGCGGCGCCCCGGGAAACGCCAGCCCGCTCCGCGATGACCGCGACGGTGACCCCGTGCCAGCCCCGCTCCCCAATGCAGTCCATCGCGGCTTCGATCAACCGCCGCCGCGTAGTGCGGCTGCGTTCTTGCTGCGGTTCGCGGAGCATCAGCCGTCACCTCGCCCGGCCGGCCCGCTCCCAGAAAAGGCCGTGAGGGGAACCCTGAGGGAATCTGATTCCCTCAGGGTTCCCCTCACGGACCTCCGGACAGGCCCGCGCCGGGTGCCCGGCCACAGCTCGCGGCCGGGCGTCCAGTAGCCGACGCACCTCATGACTTCACCACTGCTCAGTACGACTTCGGCAGCCCAAGGCTGTGCTGCCCCACGAAATTCAGCACCATTTCCCGGCTCACCGGCGCGATCCGGCCCAACCGCACGGCCGTCACCAGGCTCCCCAGGCCGTATTCGGTCGCCAGGCCGTTGCCGCCATGAGTCTGCACTGCCTGGTCGACCGCGCGGATCGCTACCTCCGCCGCCGCGTATTTCGCCATGTTCGCGGACTCTCCGGAGGCGAAATCGTCGCCCGCGTCGTACAGCGAAGCGGCCTTCTGCGTCATCAGTTTCGCCAGCTCAAGCTCGATTTTCACCTGCGCCAGCGGATGCGCGAGCCCCTGATGCGACCCGATCGGCGCGCCCCACACCTGCCGTTCGTTGGCGTACCCGACGGCCTTGTCCAGCGCGTACCGAGCGGTGCCCAGCGAGAACGACGCACCCATGATCCGTTCCGGGTTCAGGCCCGCGAACAGCTGCGCGATCGCCGCGTCCTCCTCGCCGACCAGGGCTTCCGCGGGCAGGCGCACGTCGTCCAGGAACAGCGAGAACTGGTTTTCCGGCGCGACGATGTCCATGTCGATCTTCGCGAACTCGAACCCGGGCGTGTCCGTCGGCACCACGAACAGCGCGGGCTTCAGCCGCCCGGTCTTCGCGTCCTCGGTGCGGCCGACGACGAGCACCGCGTCCGCCTCGTCGACCCCGGAGATGAACACCTTGCGGCCGGACAGCACCCAGTCGCCACCGTCCCGGCGGGCGGTCGTCGTGATCTTGTGCGAGTTGGATCCGGCGTCCGGTTCGGTGATCGCGAAGACGATCTTCTTGCTGCCGTCCGCGATTCCCGGCAGCCACTGCTTCTTCTGGTCCGGCGTGCCGAAGCGCGACAGCACCGTCCCGACGATCGCCGGCGACACCACCATCAGCAGCAGCGGCGAGCCCGCGGCGGCGAATTCCTCCAGCACCGCAGCGAGATCCGCGATCCCCGCTCCCCCGCCGCCGTATTCCTCCGGCAGGTTCACGCCCAGGTAGCCGAGCCGTCCGGCTTCGTTCCACAGCTCGTCGGTCTTCTCGCCCGAGCGGGCCTTCTTCGCGTAGTACTCGTGCCCGTACTTGCCCGCCAGATCGGCCGCGGCCTTCCGCAGCGCCACCCGCTCTTCCGGCTCGACGAAGTTCATCGCGTTCATTCGGTCTCTCCCACCACAGCCAGCACCGCGCCTACCTCGACCTGTTGCCCGACCTCGACCGGCAATTCGGCGACCACGCCGTCCGCCGGGGCTGAGATCCGGTGTTCCATCTTCATCGCTTCCAGCCACAGCAATGGATCGCCCGTCCGCACACTGTCCCCTTCGGACACTGCGAGCCGCACAACCGTGCCCGGCATCGGCGCGAGCAGCGATCCCGCAGCCAGTGCCGCATCGGGATCGGCGAACCGCGGCTCGACGGTCAGCGCCACCGAACCCAGCGGAGAATCCACATAGGACACCGAACCGTGCCGGGCGACCTCGAAGGTCCGGCGGACTCCGGCGATGTCGAAGACCACCTGATCCGGCGTCGCGGCGACCAAGGCGACATCGTCGTAGCCCTCGGCTCGCAGACCGTCGCGGGTCAGCGAGTAGACAACCTCGTAACGGTTGTCTCCCTTGGAAAACACCTTGCGCTGACCAGCGGAGCGGACGTTGCGCCAACCGCTCGGCAACCGTCCCAGAGTCGTCGCACTAGCCCGATTCCCTGCGGCATCCGCGAGCGCGGCAGCCAAAGCGGACCAGCGCTCGGTGTCCACAGTAGCCAGTGGAGCGGCCAAAGTGTCCAGTCCGTGCCGATCGAAGAACGCGGTATCCGTTTCTCCGGCGAGGAAAGCCTCGTGCCGCAGAATCCGGACCAGCAGATCGCGGTTGGTCACCACGCCGTGGATCTTCGCGCCAGCCAAAGCACCGGCGAGTCGACGCGCGGCTTCCGCCCGCGTGGGCGCCCACGTGATGACCTTCGCCAGCATCGGGTCGTAGTGGACGCCGATGACCGACCCGGATTCCACGCCGGAATCCAAGCGCAGTCCTGCACCGTGAGTGAATTCGCGGTCCACTCCGGACACTTCAAAAGCATGCAGCGTCCCGCTCTGCGGCTGCCATCCAGCCGACGGGTCTTCCGCGTACAGCCGGACTTCGATCGAATGTCCATGGGCAGCAGGCGGTTCGGCAGGCAACCGAGCACCCTCGGCCACCGAAAGCTGCAACGCCACCAGGTCCAGCCCCGTGACGTTCTCCGTCACCGGATGCTCCACCTGAAGCCGGGTGTTCATCTCCAGGAAGTAAAACCGGCCGTCCGGGCCAGCCAAGAACTCGACGGTTCCCGCACCGACGTAGTCGATCGCCTGCGCGGCCTTGCGCGCCGCGTCGAACAGCTCAGTCCGCATGGCATCGTCCACAAAGGGCGATGGCGCTTCCTCGACCACCTTCTGGTGCCGACGCTGGATGGAGCACTCCCGCTCCCCCACCGCCCAGACCGTGCCGTGCGAATCGGCGAGCACCTGGACCTCGATGTGCCGTCCGGTTTCGAGATACCGCTCGCAGAACACCGTCGGGTCGCCGAACGCCGAGCCCGCTTCCGCACGAGCGCTCTCGACGGCCTCGGCCAGCTCGTCCAGCGAGCGAACCACGCGCATGCCGCGACCGCCGCCGCCAGCGGAAGCCTTGACCAGCAACGGAAGATCAGCCTCGGTTACCGCCGATGGGTCCAATTCGGACAGCACCGGAACCCCGGCCGCGGCCATCAGCCGTTTCGACTCCACTTTGGAGCCCATGGTCTCGATCGCCGCGGGCGGCGGGCCGATCCAAGTCAGCCCGGCGTCGAGCACCGCACGGGCGAAACCGGCGTTCTCGGACAGGAAGCCGTATCCGGGATGGATCGCGTCGGCTCCGGCGTCCGCCGCGGCTTTGACGAGCAGTTCGCCGCGCAGATACGTCTCGCCCGGCGCGTTGCCCGGCAGCCGGACGGCGACGTCGGCTTCCCGCGCGTGCGGGGAATCGGCGTCCGCGTCGGAAAACACCGCGACCGTGCCGATTCCGGCGTCCCGGCAGCTGCGGAACACCCGGCGGGCGATTTCGCCCCGGTTGGCGACCAGCAGATTCTGGATCATGGCCCTCACATCCGGAAGACGCCGAAGCCGCCTTCGACGCCCTTGACTGGTCCGTTGTGGATCGCCGACAGGCTCAGCCCGAGCACCGTGCGGGTGTCGCGCGGGTCGATGATGCCGTCGTCGTAAAGCATGCCGGACAGGAACATCGGCATCGATTCCGCCTCGATCTGGTTCTCCACCATGGCGCGCATCGCGGCGTCGTTTTCCTCGCTGTACTCCTGGCCCCGGCTCGCCGCCGCGGCGCGGGCCACAATGGACAGCACCCCGGCCAGCTGCGCCGGTCCCATCACCGCGGACTTCGCGCTCGGCCACGCGAACAGGAACCGCGGATCGTAGGCCCGGCCGCACATCCCGTAATGCCCGGCCCCGTAGGACGCTCCCATGAGGACGGACAGGTGCGGCACCTTCGAGTTCGACACCGCGTTGATCATCAGCGCGCCGTGCTTGATGATGCCGCTCTGCTCGTATTCCTTGCCGACCATGTAGCCGGTCGTGTTGTGCAGGAATACCAGCGGCGTGTCGATCTGGTTGGCCAGCTGGATGAACTGCGCGGCCTTCTGCGATTCCTCGCCGAACAGCACGCCCTGTGCGTTCGCCAGGATGCCGACCGGATAACCGTGGATGCTCGCCCACCCGGTGACCAGGCTCGGCCCGTACAGCGGCTTGAACTCGTCGAAGTCCGAACCGTCCACGACGCGCGCGATCACCTCGCGCGGGTCGAACGGGACCTTCAGATCGGTCGGCACGATGCCCAGCAGGTCTTCGGGGTCGAACACCGGCTCGGCGTAGTCCGGTTTGGCCGCCGGACCCTGTTTGGTCCAGTTGAGCCGCTTGATGATGCCGCGGCCGAGGCGGATCGCGTCCTCCTCGTCGACGGCGAGGTAATCGGCGAGCCCGGACGTCCGCGCGTGCATTTCCGCGCCGCCGAGGGATTCGTCGTCGGATTCCTCGCCGGTCGCCATCTTGACCAGCGGCGGCCCGCCGAGGAACACCTTCGCGCGTTCCTTCACCATCACGACGTAATCGGACATGCCGGGCAGATACGCGCCGCCCGCGGTCGAGTTGCCGAACACCAGCGCGACGGTCGGCACCTTCGCCGCCGAGGACCGCGTCAGATCACGGAAGACCCGGCCGCCGGGGATGAAGATTTCCTTCTGCGTCGGAAGATCCGCGCCGCCGGACTCGACCAAATTGATCACCGGAAGCCGGTTCTGCGCCGCGATGTCCGCCGCCCGGAACGATTTCTTCGTCGTCCACGGGTTGCTCGCGCCGCCCTTGACCGTCGGGTCGCTGGCCGAGATCAGGCATTCGACGCCTTCCACGACGCCGATCCCGGTGATCACGCTCGCGCCGACCCGGTAGTCCGAACCCCACGCGGCCAGCGGCGACAGCTCCAGGAACGGCGAATCCTCGTCCAGGAGCAGTTCGATCCGTTCGCGCGCCAGCAATTTCCCGCGCTTGCGATGCCGTTCGACGTACTTTTCCCCGCCGCCGGCGACCGCTTTGGCCTGTTCGGCGTCGATCTCCGCGAGCTTCTCCAGCATCGCCTCGCGGTTCGCGGCGAACTCGTCGGCCCGGGTGTCCACTGTGGACCTGATAGTGGTCATGCGGTGTATCCCAATCGCTTCGCGGCCAGTCCGGTCAGGATTTCGGTGGTGCCGCCGCCGATGCCGAGAATGCGGACGTCGCGGTAGTGCCGTTCCACTTCGGCCTCGCGCATGTAGCCGAGCCCGCCGTGCAGCTGCACCGCCTCGTTCACGACCCATTCAGCGGTCTGCACCGCGGTGTTCTTCGCGAAACACGCCTCGGCGATCACTTCTTCGCCGGACACGTGCCGGATCGCGACCTGCCGGGCATACGTCCGGGCGACGTCGACCTTGCAGGCCATCTCGGTGAGCTTGTGCTGCACGACCTGCCGCGAAATCAGCGGACGCCCGAACGTCTCGCGCATCCGGCACCAGTCCACCGTCAAGTCCAGTGCCCGCTGCGCGTGCGCATACGCTTGCACCGCCAGCGAAAGCCGTTCAGTCACGAACTGCGTGGCCACCTGAGCGAACCCGCTGTTCTCCGCCCCGATCAAGTTCTCCGCCGGGACACGAACGTCCACATAAGACAATTCAGCGGTGTCCGAGGCCGCCCAGCCCATCTTCTCCAGCTTGCGCGACACCGTGAACCCCGGCGTCCCGCGCTCGACCACGATCAGCGAAAGACCATGCGCGCCCGCTTCGCCGGTTCGGACCACAGTGGTCACAAAGTCCGCGCGACACCCGGAAGTGATGAACGTTTTGGCCCCGTTGACCACATACTCGTCACCCTCGCGCACCGCCGTGGTGCGGATCCCAGCAACATCGGAGCCGCCGTCCGGCTCAGTGACCGCCAGCGAGCCGATCTTCTCGCCTTCGAGAGTCGGCCGCACCCAGCGTTCGATCTGCACCGGGTCGCCGGCCTCGACGATGTGGGGCACCGCGATCCCGCAGGTGAACAGCGACGCGAACAGCCCGCCGGACCCGCCCGCGTAGTGCATTTCCTCGGCGACCACGAGCGCGTCGAGGTAATTGCCGTCGCCGCCGCCCGCGGATTCGGGGAACGCGACCCCGAGCAGGCCCAGCTGTCCCGCCTTGCGATGCAGGTCGCGCGGCAGTTCCCCGGCCCGCTCCCAGTCGTCGAGGTGCGGCAGCACGTCCTTCTCCACGAACCGGCGCACCGTCGCGCGCAGTTCGGTGCGTTCCGGCGTGCGGAACGGATCCACGGTCACAGCAGCGCCTCCGGGACGTCGAGTTCGCGCGCCCGCAGCCATTCGCCGAGCGCCTTCGCCTGGGGATCGAACCTGGCCTGCGAAGCGACGCCGTCGCCGAGAATGCCCTCGACCACGAAGTTCATCGCCCACAGGTTCGGCAGCAGATGCCGGGTGACCGGCAGTCCTTCGGTTTCCGGCAGCAACCGGCGGAATTCCCCGACGGTCAGCCGGTGCACGAGCCAGCGCCACGCTTCCTCGGACCGCACCCACACGCCGAGGTTCGCATTGCCGCCCTTGTCGCCGCTGCGCGCTCCGGCGACCAGACCAAGCGGGACCCGCCGCACCTTGTCCGCCTGCAACGGTTCCGGCAACGCTGGTTCGTCCACTTCGGACAACTCAAGCGTCTCCGAGGCGGGCGCGATGTCCACCTTGGACCCGTCCGGCAGCACCGCGACATGCGGGACCGCGCCAGCGTCCACAAAGGCCGCTGAGTAGACCCCGAACGGCGACGCGTCCGAAGGCGGTGCGGTCACGTGAAATCCCGGGTAGCTCGCAAGCGCCAATTCGATCGCCGCTCCGCTGAACGCACGTCCGGCAATCTTGGGATCGTTGTCCTTCACCGCGACGTGCAGCAGCGCACTGGCGCGTTCCTCGGTGTCGGCGTCCGCGTGGTCCGTGCGAGCGAGCGTCCACCGGACGTCGGCTGGCGGACGCTTCGCCAGCGCGCCTTCCAGCTGTTCCCGCACCAGCGCGGCTTTCTGCTCGATGTCCAGTCCGGTAAGGACGAACGTCGTCTCATTCCGGAACCCGCCGAGCCGGTTGAGGCACACCTTCAACGTCGGCGGCGGCGCTTCCCCGCGCACCCCGCTGATCCGCACCCGATCCGGCCCGTCGTCCGAAAGCGACAGTGCGTCGAACCGTGCCGTCACATCAGGATTCGCATACCGCGCACCGGTGATCTCATACAACAGCTGCGCCGTGACAGTTCCGGTATTGACCACCCCACCGGTCCCCGGATGCTTCGTGATCACACTGGACCCGTCCGCGTGGATCTCCGCGAGCGGGAATCCCGGCACACCGATCGGCTGTTCACGGAAGAACGAGTAGTTTCCGCCAGTCGCCTGCGCGCCGCATTCGATGACGTGACCCGCCGCGACCGCCCCAGCGAGCGCGTCGTAGTCGTCACGGGCCCAGCCGAAATGCGCCGCCGCCGGTCCGACGATCACCGACGCGTCCGTGACCCGCCCGGTCACCACCACGTCCGCACCGGCTTTCAGGCATTCCGCGATCCCCCACGCGCCGAGATAAGCGTTGGCAGTCAACGGACTCTCGAACCCGAACTCGTCCGCACGCGCGATCAGATCGTCGCCTTCGACGTGCGCGACGCGGACATCGAGACCGAGCTTCGCGGCCAGCTCCCGCAACGCGTCGGCGAGCCCGGCCGGGTTGAGCCCGCCCGCGTTCGCGACGATCCGGACGCCCTTTTCCTTAGCCAGCCCGAGATTCTCCTCCATCTGCCGGAGGAACGTCTTGGCGTAGCCGCGCGCCGGGTCCTTCATCCGGTCGCGGCCGAGGATGAGCATGGTCAGCTCGGCGAGATAGTCACCGGTCAGGACGTCCAGCGGGCCGCCGGTCAGCATCTCGCGCACGGCGGAGAACCGGTCGCCGTAAAACCCGGACGCGTTCCCGACGCGCAACGGCGCGCTCACGCGAACTGCCCCGGCTTGCGTCCCGCTCCGGGCGGCCCGGCGAACGCCTGCGCGATGCCCAGCCACTCCTCGACATCCGCGCCAGTCGCGACCAAATCAGTGTCCGCCGGATGCCGCCGCTGTGTCGCGACCAGACAGAAGTCGAGCGCGCTGCCGGTGAGCCGCTGCTCCGCGTCCTCCGGCCCGAATGCCCACGTGCTGCCGTCCGGCGCGACCAGCTCGACCCGGAATTCTTCGGTCGGCGGCGCGAGCGAGTGCAGTTTGTACGCGAAATCGCGCGTCCGCGTGCCGAACCGGGCGATGTGCCACAGCCGTTCGGTGGGCTCGCGCGTGACGCCGAGCGCGTCGGCGATGTCCTGACCGTGCGCCCAGGTCTCCATCATCCGCGCGGTCGCCATGGACGCCGCACTCATCGGCGGGCCGTACCAAGGAAGTTTCTGCCCCTCCGGCACCGCAGCGAGCGCCTCGGCAAGCGCGGCCCGTCCCGCACGCCACTGGGCCAGCAGCTCGTCCGGCGGCAGCTGAGCCCCTTCTTCGGCACCCGCGTCGACGTAGTTTTCGCCGATGCTCAACAGGTTTTCGACCTCGGACTGCCAGTCCTCCGGCCGGCTCGCGGAGATCAGCGATTTGCCGTCGGTCCACGCCAGATGCGCGACCTGATGCGCGATGCTCCAGCCGGGCGCCGGCGTCGGCCGCGCCCACCCGTCCGCGGGCAACCCGGCGACCAGGTCGTCGACCGCCTGCGATTCGGCCGCGAGATCCCGGAGGATCCCCGCGAGATCAGCCATTCCTGCGCCTCCCTGCGTCCGCCGCACCACCTCGTGCGGACCCAGCGTGGACCCTGGCCCCGGAAAAATCAAGCGCGCCTGATTGTTTTTGCCCCGGCCGCGTGCCGTGCGGGGACCAGGACGGAATCAAGGTCCCCGCACGGACAGCGGATCAGCCGTGCGCGGTGTCGATGACGCAGAACCGGTTGCCTTCCGGATCCGCGAGGACCACGAAGTCCGGATCCGGCGGGTAGTGCGGCCAGTCCACCTGCCGCGCCCCCAGTCCCACCAGCCGAGAGACCTCCGCCGCCTGGTCCGCGGCATCCCCGGCGTACAGGTCCAGATGCACCCGCGGCACCTCCTGCACCGGCGCCGAACTCCGCTGGAACGCCACCCCCGGCCTCGCGCCGTCCGGCGGCAGCAGCACCACGAAATCCTTGGCGTCGTCCCGCCGCGCGTACCCCAGCGCGTCGCTCCAGAACGAGACCGCGCGCTCCATGTCCTCGACTCCCAGCACCACCGTGCCCACCTTCAGCATGATCCGAGCATGCCCCGGCCACGATCGCCCAACCGTTATTGACACATTGAAAACAAGGCTCCGGCGCCCTACCGTCCTCCCATGGACTCCTACGCGGAGATCGCCTGCGACGTCGCCGGCAAAGTCGCGACCGTCCTGCTCGACCGGCCCGAGGCCCGCAACGGCTACACGACCCGGATGGCCGACGAACTCGCCGACGCCCTCGACCGCGCCGACCGGGACGAGAACATCCGCGCGGTCGTGCTCGGAACCACCGGCAAGGACTTCTCCGTCGGAGCCGACCTCTCGTCCGGCGGGTTCGACTTCGGCGACCGCCCGCCGGACGACTGGCAGGAACCCGCGGGCCGCGTCTCGAAGCGGATCTTCACCATGAACAAGCCGGTGCTCGCCGCGCTGCGCGGGGCGTCCGTCGGCGCGGGGATCACCATCACGCTGTCCTGCGACTACCGGTTCGCCGCCACCGACTCCAAGTTCGGCTTCGTCTTCACCCGCCGCGGGATCTACCCCGAGGGCGCGTCCGCGTGGTTCCTCCCCCGGCTCGTCGGGATGGGCGCGGCCGTCGACTGGATGGTCAGCGGACGGCTCTTCGGCCCCGAGGAAGCGCTCCAAACCGGGCTCGTCCACCGGATCCACGAGCCCGAGGACGTCCTGAGCCAGGCCCAAGAAAAGGCCCGAGAAATCGCCGAGACCACCGCACCCGTCGCGGTGGCGGTCACCCGCCAGCTGCTCTACCGGATGGCCTCGGCCCCGTCGCCGTTCGACGTCCACCAGGTGGACTCGAAGCTCATCTCCCAGCTGGGTTCGAACCCCGACGCCGTCGAAGGCATCGCCTCGTTCTTCCAGAAACGCCCGCCCGAGTTCCCGTTGCGCGTGGACCGAGATCTGCCGCCCTACCTGCCGTGGACCAGCGAATGACCGAGTACCCGCCCGAACCGTGGCATCTCGCCGCCGACGCCTGCATCTCCATCTGGCGCGTGCCGATCGACGAACTGCCCGCGCTGCCCACCGGCGCCGAGCCGCTGCTCCTCAACAACCAGGCCGCCGTCTTCACCGCCTGGATCGACTACCTCCCGTCCGGTCAGTTGAGCTACCACGAACTCCTCTCCTGCGTCGCCGTGCGCGGCCGCGGGCTCGCCGCGTCGATCACCGACATCTGGGTCGACAGCGAGGTCTCGCGCGCGGGCGGGCGCGAACTGTGGGGCATTCCGAAGGACCTCGCGGCCTTCACCTTCACCGGCGGGCGCACCTTCACCGCCGCGGCCTCCGACGACTGGATCGCCACCGCCGCCTTCACCCCGCGCGTCGGGCTCCCGATCACACTCCCGGTACGCTTCGAGATCGCTCAGGCGCGAAACGGCAGCCCGCTGCGTAGCCCGGTCGAGTGGCGCGCGAAACCGCGCGCGGCGGCCGCGGACTGGTCGGTCAACCCGGCCGGGCCGCTGGGGTACCTGGCCGGGAAACGGCCCGTGGCCAGTGCGGCACTGGGCGCCACGAAGCTCCGTTTCGGATCTTGCCCTCGGTGATCGGATAACCCGCCAGGGTGAGAGTGACACGCCATACCTTGGGGCCCGTGCGAGCTTGAACCCCAAGATGTAGTCTCTGGGAACCGGCAGCCCCCAGCGACGGGGAGACCGCTTGACGAGGGCGGCCGGGCTGTTTCGACGAAACCGCAGCGCATGGCCTTGACCGGCTGTGTGCCGCTCGAACGCGCCCATTTCGAGGAACTGTTGGAGACACGCATGTCAGTGGAAACCGGTCAGCGGCCGCCGTCGGCGGCGGAGGGGGCCCCGAGCGCGGTCCGCGTCATCCGGCGGGACGGAAGCGTCTCGCCCTTCGACGCGGGCAAGATCTCGGTGGCGCTGACCAAGGCCTTCCTCGCGGTCGAGGGCGGCGACGCCGCCGCGTCCTCCCGCGTGCACCACGTGGTCGCGGAGCTGACCGGGCAGGTCGAGGCGGCGCTGCTGCGCCACACCGGCCCGGAGACCGCGCTGCACATCGAGCAGATCCAGGACCAGGTCGAACTCGCTCTGATGCGCGGCGAGCACCACAAGGTCGCCCGCGCCTACGTCCTCTACCGCGACGAGCGCTCGAAGGCCCGCGAGGCCGCCGCGCCGGCGTCGGCCGAGGTCGCGCTGAGCGTCAAGGGCGCCGACGGGACGCTGCGCCCGCTCGACTGGGCGCGCGTTTCGCACGTCGTCGGCGAGGCCGTCGCCGGGCTCGAGGACGTGTCCGCCGAGCCGGTGCTGGCCGAGGCCAAGCGCAACCTCTACGACGGCATCACCGCCGACGAACTCGCCCTCGCGCAGATCATGGCCGCGCGCGTGCTCGTCGAGCAGGAGCCGAACTACTCGTTCGTGTCCGCCCGGCTGCTGCTGGACAAGCTGCGCGGCGAGGCGCTGAGCTACCTCGCGCAGAAGCCGCGGCAGGCCAGCCAGGACGAAATGACGAGCGAATACCCGGCGTACTTCCGCGCCTACCTGCGCCGCGCGGTCGAGCTGGAACTGGTCGACGGCGAGCTGCTGGGCTTCGACCTGGACAAGATCACCGCCGCCATTCACGCCGAGCGCGACCTCGACTTCGGCTTCCTCGGCCTGCAGACGCTGTACGACCGGTACTTCCAGCACCACAACGGCGTCCGGTTCGAGCTGCCGCAGGCGTTCTTCATGCGCGTCGCGATGGGCCTGGCGATCCGCGAGGACAACCGCGAAGCCCGCGCGATCGAGTTCTACGAGCTGCTCTCGACGTTCCACTTCATGGCGTCCACCCCGACGCTGTTCAACAGCGGCACCAACCGTGCGCAGCTGTCGTCCTGCTTCCTGACCACCGTGGACGACGACCTGGACTCGATTTTCCAGGCGTACAAGAACAACGCGCTGCTGGCCAAGTACTCCGGCGGCCTCGGCAACGACTGGACCCCGGTCCGCGGCCTCGGCGCGCACATCAAGGGCACCAACGGCCAGTCCCAGGGCGTCGTGCCGTTCCTGAAGATCGCCAACGACACCGCGGTCGCGGTCAACCAGGGCGGCAAGCGCAAGGGCGCGGCCTGCGCGTACCTGGAGACCTGGCACGTCGACATCGAGGAATTCCTCGACCTGCGCAAGAACACCGGCGACGACCGGCGGCGCACGCACGACATGAACACCGCCAACTGGGTCCCGGACGAGTTCCTGCGCCGCGTCGAAGCGAACGCCGAGTGGACGCTGTTCTCGCCGAACGAGACGCCGGACCTGCACGACCTCTACGGCAACGCGTTCGCGCAGCGCTACCGCGAGTACGAGGCGGCCGCCGCGCGCGGCGAGATCAAGGTGTTCCGCAAGGTCCGCGCGGTCGAGCTGTGGCGGCGCATGCTGACCATGCTGTTCGAGACCGGCCACCCGTGGATCACCTTCAAGGACCCGTGCAACCTGCGTTCGCCGCAGCAGCACGTCGGCGTCGTGCACTCGTCCAACCTGTGCACCGAGATCACGCTGAACACGAACACCGAAGAGGTCGCGGTCTGCAACCTCGGCTCGGTGAACCTGCTCAAGCACGTCACCCCTGAAGGGCTCGACACCAAGCGGCTCGAGAAGACCGTGCGCACCGCGGTGCGCATGCTCGACAACGTGATCGACATCAACTTCTACACGATCCCGGAGGCGCGCCGTTCCAACCTGCGCCACCGTCCGGTCGGCCTGGGCATCATGGGATTCCAGGACGCGCTGTTCGAGCTGGGCGTGCCGTTCGCGTCCGCCGACGCGGTGAAGTTCGCCGACACTTCGATGGAGCACCTCTCCTACTACGCGATCTCGGCCTCGACCGATCTCGCCGAGGAGCGCGGCCAGTACCAGACGTTCGAGGGTTCCTTGTGGAGCAAGGGAATCCTGCCGATCGACTCGATGCAGCTGCTCATCGACGCCCGCCAGGGCGACGGCCTCGACGTCGACACCTCCACGACGCTGGACTGGGCCCCGCTGCGCGAGCGCGTCAGGACCGTCGGCATGCGCAACTCCAACGTGATGGCGATCGCGCCGACCGCGACGATCTCCAACATCTCCGGCGTCGGCCAGTCGATCGAGCCGCTGTTCCAGAACCTGTACGTCAAGTCGAACATGTCCGGCGACTTCACCGTCGTCAACCCGCACCTGGTCAAGAGCCTCAAGGCGCGCGGCCTGTGGGACGAGGTCATGGTCAGCGACCTGAAGTACTTCGACGGCAGCCTCGGCCAGATCGACCGCGTCCCGGACGACCTCAAGGCGCTGTACGCGACGGCCTTCGAGATCGAGTCGAAGTGGATCGTGGACGCCGGTTCGGTGCGGCAGAAGTGGATCGACCAGGCCCAGTCGCTGAACCTGTACATCGCGGCTCCGAGCGGGCGCAAGCTCGACGAGCTGTACCGCTACGCCTGGCACAAGGGCCTCAAGACCACGTACTACCTGCGGGCGCAGTCCGCGACGCACGTGGAGAAGAGCACCCTGCGCGGCACCGACGGCAAGCTGAACGCCGTCTCCGCCACTCCGGCTCCCGCCGCTGCCGCTGCCCCCGCTGCTTCCCCGGCCCCGGCTGCCACGCCGTCGCCGTCCGCCGCGGTCCCGGCCGCCACTCCGTCGCCGTCGCCCGCCGCGGCCGTTCCGGCGGAGCCGAAGGAAATGCCGAAGACCGACGTCGACTTCGTCGCCACCGAGGGCGCTGCCTGCCGGATCGACGACCCCGACTGCGAAGCCTGCCAGTAAGGAACCCTTGATGACGAACGTGGAAACGACGGACGCGACCGGCCTCGGCGAAATCGAGGTCGGCGCGGCCCGGATCAACGTCGACGACAAGCGCATGATCAACGCGCGCGCCGACGTCAACCAGCTGCTGCCGATGAAGTACCGGTGGGCGTGGGACAAGTACCTCGCGGCGTGCAACAACCACTGGATGCCGACCGAGGTCGCGATGCAGGCGGACATCGCGCTGTGGAAGTCGCCGGACGGCCTCACCGAGGACGAGCGGCAGATGCTCAAGCGCAACCTCGGCTTCTTCGCGACGGCGGAGTCCTTGGTGGCCAACAACATCGTGCTCGCGGTGTACCGGCAGATCACCAACCCGGAGTGCCGCCAGTACCTGCTGCGCCAGGCCTTCGAGGAGGCCGTGCACACGCACACCTTCCAGTACATCTGCGAAAGCCTCGGCCTCGTCGAGGGCGAGCTGTTCAACATGTACCGCGAGGTCCCGTCCATTTCGGACAAGGACGCGTGGGCGCTGAAGTACACGCAGAACCTGGAAAACCCGGACTTCGAAACCGGCACGCCGGAAGCCGACCAGGCGTTCCTGCGCGATCTCGTGGCGTTCTACGTGATCTTCGAAGGCATGTGGTTCTACACCGGTTTCGCCCAGATCCTGTCGCTGGGCCGCCGGAACAAGATGGTCGGCATCGCCGAGCAGTACCAGTACATCCTGCGCGACGAGTCGATCCACCTGAACTTCGGCATCGACTGCATCAACCAGATCAAGATCGAGAACCCGCACCTCTGGACCGAAGAGTTCCAGGCCGAGGTGCGCGGAATGCTGCAGGACGCGTGCGAACTGGAAGTGAAGTACGCCCGCGACACCATGCCGCGCGGCATGCTCGGCCTGTCGGCTGACCTGTGCGAGCAGTACATGCACTTCATCACCGACCGCCGCGCCCAGCAGATCGGCCTGACCCCGATCTACGGCGAGAACGAAAACCCGTTCCCGTGGATGTCGGAGGCGATGGACTTGAAGAAGGAGAAGAACTTCTTCGAGACCCGGGTCATCGAGTACCAGTCAGGCGGCGCCCTGGACTGGGACTGAGCATCCCAACGCATTGAAGCTCGGCCGCGCCCTGACAAACCAGGGCGCGGCCGAGTTTTTTTAACCCCCAGCGATCTCGCCGCCAGGCGACGAGAACTCACCCCTCGCACAAAGCCCCCGAGGATCACCCGAACGGCAGCCCCGCCAGGTATTGTCAGAACGTCAATAACAGAGGACCGTGGACGCGACCGATACCCTTGCCGGGAGGTGGTCGTCATGGCGGACGTGACCGGAAAAGCGGGAATCCCGACGACCGGCGGCGCGCTCGGCCGGGTCGCCCGAGTAGGTCCCGACGCGCTCGGCAAGGTCGCCCACGCCGGGAGCGACAGCGTCACAAAACTGTCCGAAAACCTCCGCGGCCGAATGCCGCCCCTAACCGCGATCCCGTTGCCGCGCAAGGTAGACGAACGCTGGCTCAGCGCCCGCTGGCCAGTCAGCGAACTCGCCACACCCCCAGCCGGCAGCGGCCTGAAACCCATCCTCGGCGACGACGGCCCACCCCTGATCGGCCACACCCTCGACGGGATGCGGTTCGGCCTCGACTTCAGCCTCCGCCGCTTCGAGCAGTTCGGCCCAGTCTCGTGGATGGGCGTGTTCGGCCAACGCATCGTGACGCTGTCCGGACCCGACGCCACCCAGACCGCCCTCGTCAACAAGGACAAGGCCTTCTCCCAGGAGGGCTGGAAGTTCTTCATCGAGCGATTCTTCGAGCGCGGCCTCATGCTGCTCGACTTCGGCGAGCACCACCTGCACCGCCGCATCATGCAGGAGGCTTTCACCCGAGACCGGCTCCGCGGCTATGTCGCACAGATGGGCCCGGCGCTGCGCGAGGGCGTCGCCGCGCTGCCGTCCGGCCGCCCCCAGCTGTATTGGGCGTTCAAACAGCTGACGCTGGACGTCGCGACGCAGGTTTTCATGGGCATGCGCTCCGCCGCCGACGCCGAGCGCATCAACCGCGCGTTCGTGGCCGCTGTGCGCGCCGGTACCGCCGTCGTGCGATATCCGGTGCCTGGCGGCCGCTGGGCCGCGGGTTTGCGCGGCAGGCGGACGCTGGAGCGCTATTTCGGGGAGAACCTCGCGGCGAAGCGCGACGCGGACGGCGACGACCTGTTCTCCGCGCTCTGCCACGCGGCCTCCGAGGACGGCGACCGGTTCAGCGACGCCGACATCGTCAACCACATGATCTTCCTGATGATGGCCGCGCACGACACGACCACCATCACCGCCAGCGCGATGGCCTACTACCTCGCGAAGCACCCGGAATGGCAGGAGCGCGCCCGCGAGGAGTCGCTGCGCCTCGGCGACGACCTGCCGGACCTCGAAGCGCTGGAGAGCCTCGAAACGCTGGACCTCGTCATGAAAGAGGCGCTGCGGCTGCGCGCGCCGGTGCCGTCGCTCGCGCGAAAGACCACAAAGGACACTTCCGTCCTCGGCCACTACCTGCCGGAAGGCACGATGGTCGCGGTTTCGCCGACGCTGAACCACTACTCCCCCGAGCACTGGACCGATCCGCTGCGCTTCGACCCCGAGCGGTTCGGCCCGGACCGCCGCGAGGACAAATCGCACCGGTTCGCGTGGATGCCGTTCGGCGGCGGCGCGCACAAGTGCATCGGGCTGCAGTTCGGCGGCCTGGAGGTCAAGGCGCTCATGCACGAGCTGCTGCGGGCGCACCGCTGGTCGGTGCCCGAGGACTACGTCTCCAAGTGGGACTACGTCTCGCTTCCGGTGCCCGCCGACGGGCTCCCGGCCCGGCTGGCCTATCGTTGACGGCCGCCGAGCGGGACAGAAAGGTCGACAGCTGGAGACAAAACCGCAGTACAGGCCACCTTCGTGTACTCAAGGTGACTTGATGTCACCAGTTGTGTAGTGCCCATCACTCGTTCAGCCGGTAGACACCCTGTTAGCTCCGTGATGCCGTGGCATCACTTGCGGCCAACTCGTACCCAGTGTGGGTCTTCGGATCCTCCGCACCGGGCCTGAGCTGGTCTTTGTCCGCGTATGAAGAGGTGGAGAGTGCCGGAGCCTGGTGCCGCGCCAGGGTTGGTCGACGTCGCGCGCAAGTACGCGGCGGCGCTGACCGACACCAACGGAGTAACGCTCCCTCCCGCCGAGGTGGAGCGGATCCTGCTCGACTTCGCCGGCGAGGTCGCCGAGCGTCCCGAGGACGCCGGCGCCACGCGCCGGTTCACCGCGCTTTTCTCCTCCGCGCCGATCGGCATCGCGCTCACCGGCCCGGACGGAACCGTCGTCGAGGCGAACGCCGCGCTGGCCCGGCTGCTCGGCACGTCCGCGATCGAGTTGCGGGACAAGCACATCGCCGACCTCGGAGCCGGCCCGCAGGATTCCGTGCGGCTGCGCTCCGCGATCGAGGGCCTGCCGCTCACCGCCGACGGCCGCCGGAGCATCCAGAGCGTGCAGCTCGGCCACAGCCTCGACGGCGAGCTCACCACGAACGTCACGATCGCGACGCTGCCCGGCGACCGTCCCGGGACGTACTTCCCGGTGTTCATGGCGGCCGATGACGACGACCTGCACCTGCTCGGCGAACGGCTGCGCCACCAGAACCTGCACGACCCGCTCACCGGGCTGCCCAACAGCGCCGCGTTCACCACCCGGCTGGAAACCGTGCTCGGCTCGAGCGGCACCGACGAGATCGCCTTGCTGTACCTGGACATCGACGGGTTCAAGGTGATCAACGATGGGCTCGGCACCGGCATGGGCGACCTCGTGCTGAAGGCGATCTCACGGAAGCTGGAGGCGGTGTTCACCGGCCAGTACGACGGTTACGTCGCCCGGCTGTCCGGCGACGGGTTCGCCGTGATCCTGCGCGGGTCGGAGCTGAACTCGCAGAAGACGGTCGTGCTGGCCGACCAAGTGCTGGAAGAACTCAGCGAGCCGGTGTACGTCGACGGACACGGCATCGGCGTCAGCGCGAGCATCGGGATCGTCGTGCGCCCGGCGCACGAAAGCAGCCACAGCGAACTGCTGCGCGCGGCCGAGCTGGCGCTGCACCGTGCCAAAGAGGCGGGCAAGGCGCAGTGGATGGAGTACGACCCGCAGAAAGACAACGAGAACCGCAACCGCTACCAGCTCGGTGCCGTGATCGCCGGTGCGCTGGAGAACGGCGAGTTCTCGCTGATCTACCAGCCGACGGTCAAGCTCGCGAAGCCGGACGAGATCGCCGCGGTGAACGCCGGTCTGCTCTGGAGCCATCCCGAACGCGGCGAACTCGGCCCCGAGGAGTTCTACCCGCTCGCGCAGACCACCGGCATGACCGTGCCGCTCGGCAAATGGCTGCTGCAGGAATCGCTGGGCGCGACCGCGCGCTGGCGCGAGCAATACGGCCCCGCCGCGCCGGACGTCTGCATCCGGCTGCCGAAGCGCCTGGCCATCGACCAAGACCTGGTGCTGCTGGTCAAAGATCAGCTGGACCGGCACCGCCTGCCCGCCCGAGCATTGCGGCTCTGCACCGACCGCACGTCGATGTTCGGCGACGACGGCGAGGTGCTGGACTCGTTCACCGTGCTCGCCGACCTTGGCGCGCAGCTGGTGCTCACCATCTCCGGATCGTCCGACCTGGAACTCATCCCGAGGTACGGGCTCCCGGTCAAGCACGTGATCCTCAGCGGCCCGGTAATCGACGCACTCGCCGGTCCGGACCCAGCGGATACCGACGTGCGGCACCTGTCGCAGCTGGTGACGCGAGCCAAGGAGCTTGGGCTGCGCATCGGGGCTGAGGGCGTGCGGGACGCTGACCACGCGGACCGGTTGCGGGAACAGGGAGTGCTGGCGGCTCGGGGTTCGTTCGTGACAGAGTCCGCGACGGGTGATGAGGTGGACGAAATGATCGCCCGGCACGCCAGCTGACGCTTTCCCGTCGTCCCGTCAACGTCATCCGCTGCCCAGTCGGCGTCGAGAACGACTTCCCGGCCCGAGCGCGCCATGTGGACCGGCGAGCACATCGAGGCTCCGAAGGCCACTATTTCCTAGCTGGCGTAAAGGAACACCCACGCGTGCATCTCGTCCGACTTCACCGGGCGAACGCCGTGCTCACCGATCTGGACTCCATACTGAATCAGCCCGTCCGGGACCTCGGACACCGTGATCGAGAAAACGCAGGCACTGCCGATCGGGGTGATTTGGAAGATCCCGTTCGGCAATGCGCCTTGGGCGACCAGCTCGCCGTTGCCGTTGTAGACGCGCACCGGGGCACCGGCTGCCGCATCCGAGTAGGTTCCGGTGCCCTTGCAGGCCGTCCCCTGCGTCAGCTTCTCGCCGCCGCTTGCGGGGATATCGAAGGCACCCCTCATAGTGAACGTCGGTGCCGACATTCGAGTGTCGGGAGGTGTGGTTTTCTGGCCGCTTTGAGTCCCCTCTGGCACGGCGGGCGTTTGGCCAGAGCATGCGGTGAGTGCAGCCATGATCGCCGTCAACGCTGCCACTGTCGCGGTCGCGCACTTCATGGTTGTCGGTCGCGTAGGTCACCCTGCGTGTTACGCCATCCGATCTGTGTCTACCGACCGTTACTCACCAGTGAGATGCTTGCCCCGTGGTTCGGGCCGCCGCGCAGCCGACCGGACGCCCGGGCAAGATGATGGCCACCGAATCGACCGGAAGGACCCCGTCCGCGATGCAGCCTGGCGACCTCGCCCCCGACTTCACCCTCCCCGACGACCAGGGCGTCGAACGCACCCTCTCGGGCCTCCTGGCCGACGGCCCGGTCGTGCTGTTCTTCTACCCGGCCGCGATGACGACCGGCTGCACCGCGGAAAGCTGTCACTTCCGGGACCTGGCCGCGGAATTCGCCGAGGCGGGCGCGCAGCGCGTCGGCATCAGCCCGGACGCCGTGGGCAAACAGCGGGAGTTCTCCGAGAAGCACAGCTTCGACTACCCGCTGCTGTCCGATGTGGACGGTACGGTGGCGAAGCAGTTCGGCGTGTGGCGCAAAATCCTGCCCCTGCACACGAAACGGCAGACGTTCGTGATCGCGGAAGACCGGCGGGTCTTGGACGTGATCAAGAGTGAACTGAACTTCACAGCGCATGCGGATCGGGCGCTGAAGGTACTGCGGGAGCGCGCGGACGCTTAACCTGCGCCACCCGGAAATCCCGCCCTCAGCCGAGGATTGCCCCAATGTGGCATTGGGTGCATGCAACGCACCCAATGTGGCATTCGGTGCGTGAGATGCACCCAATGCCGCATTGGGGCGCTCTCAAACCCAGCGGCGCACGCGAAGCCGATGAGCCGGGCGCGCGAAGCGCTTACGCAGGCCGCTCGAGCCGCCAAACCACGTTCACCCCGCTGCAAGCCGACGGAAGCCGCCCCTCGGCCTTCTCCTCCCCCACCCGCGAAAACCCCAGCCGCTCCGGAACCGCGCCGCTGCGGGCATTCTCCGAATCGTGCTTGATCAACACAAAAGCGGCGTCCAGCCGCCAAGCCAAAGCGACCAGCAACGCACTCGCCCGCGTCACAAACCCCTTGCCAGTCTGGGTTTTCGTGAGCCAGTACCCGATCTCCCACCCGTCGCCACGGCGCATCAAACCGCAACTGCCCGCCAGTTCGGAGTCCGGCGTATAGATCGCGTAGTTGTATTCCTCGCCGCTCTCCCATTGCGAGGCCACGCGCGTCAGGAATTCGTCGCCCTTGGCCTCGTCGTAGCCGTCGATCGCCCACGGCATCCAGGCGGCCAGGTGGTCCAGGGATCCCACCACAGCAGCCACCTGCGCGTCCCGATGCTCCGAGCGCCAGCGAACCAGGGTGACTACACCGTCGGTGAGAGTGTCCATGCGACCCATCCTGACAGCAGAAACGGCGGCAGGCTCGCGAATTTCGCGAAGACCGCCGCCGTTTCCCAAGAAAACGTCAGTGCATCACGATGTCCGGCGGCACCTCGGTGTCGTTCTTCAGCGCGTCGAACATCTGCCCGGACTTCTTCTTGTCCCAGTGCTGCGCCGACGCGTCGGTGAGCGGCACCGTCGTGGTCGTGACGCCGTCGGAGGAAATGCCGCGCATCGCGATCGCCAAGCCGACCAGGTTGTGCACGTGATCGCCGGTGTCCATGGTCAGCGCGTCCGGCGCGGAGCCCAGCAGCGGGAAGAAGTCGAACGGATTCAACAGAGTCCCGGGGCTGGCGATCTGGCTGACCAGCGCCCCGATGAACTTGCGCTGGTTCGCCACCCGGTCGAGGTCCGAGCGCGGCGTCGCGTCGGCGTGGCGCATCCGGACGAAGCCGAGCGCCGAGCGGCCGTCGAGCTTCTGGCAGCCCGCCTTGATGTCGATGCCGGTCATCGGGTCGTTCATGTCCTTGTCGATGCACATGTCGACCCCGCCGATCGCGTCGACGATGTTCGCGAAGCCGCCGAAGCCGATCTCCGCGTAGTGGTCCATGCGCAGGCCGGTGGCCTGTTCGACCGTCTGGACCAGCAGTTTCGGCCCGCCGAGGGCGAACGCGGCGTTGATCTTGCTCGTGCCGTGGCCGGGGATCTTCACCTGCGAGTCGCGCGGCAGGCTCAGCAGCGTCGGTTTGGTCGAATTGTCCGGGATGTGCGCGATCATGATCGTGTCGGTGCGCTGCCCGCCCGCCTCGCCGGAGTCGCCGGTGGCCAGCCGCTCCTCGTCTTCCGCGCTCAGGCCCTGGCGGCTGTCCGACCCGACGATCAGCCAGTTCGTGCCCGACGCGGCGGCCGGGCGCCCGGAGTAGTCGCCGATCGCGTCCACCCGGTTGATGGTGAACTCCAGATACGCCCAGACCCCGGCGAGGAACAGCACGAACACGATGAGCAGCGTCATCAGGATCTTGCCGACGCTCCACCGGCGGCGACGGCGCGGTCGCGGCTGCCTGCCCCCGTACTCCGGCGGGTCCTGCCTCGGCGGCCCCGGCGGCGGGGGCGGGGCCTCGCCGCGCGCTCCCATCGGCCGGGTGCGGGCGTCATACGGGCTCTGCCCCCTGCCCGGCAGCGGCATCATCTGCGCCCGCTGCTGCTGGCGCGGGCGTGCGGGGGGCTGCGGTGGGCCGGGCGGCATCCGCCGCCTGCCGTCGTCGCCTCCGTACGTCATGGGCCTGTCTCCCCGATCCGGTGGTGCGTGGCCGCGCAGGCTCCTGCGCGGTCCTCCTGCGGTGGACGTGCGGGACCCTACGCGGGTTGTTCCGGCGGGGAGAGACGGCCTCAGCGCGGGTCGGCGAACCCGAACTGGTGGACCTTCAGATGCCCCGACCGGAACCCGGCCTCGGAGTAGGCGAGATAGAACTCCCACATCCGCCGGAACACGTCGTCGAACCCGAAGCCGCGGATGTCGTCCCAGCGCTGCTGGAAGCGGTCCCGCCACAGCTTGAGCGTGCGGGCGTAGTCCTGGCCGAACTCGCGCATCCCGGCCAGCTTCAGCCGGGTGTTCTCGCGCATCCCGTCCTCGATCGCCTGCACCGACGGGATGATGCCGCCGGGGAAGACGTACTTGTGGATCCACGTGTAGGACTTGGCCGAGGCCAGCATCCGGTCGTGGTCCATGGTGATCGCCTGCAGGCCGAACTGCCCGCCGGGGCGCAGGCGCTTGCCGATCGTGGAGAAGAACGTCGGCCAGTAGGACGCGCCGACCGCCTCGATCATCTCCACGCTGACCACCGAGTCGTACTCGCCGGTGGCCTCGCGGTAGTCGCACAGCCGCACGTCGACGCGGTCGGAAAGGCCCGCCTCGGCGATCCGGGCGTCGGCGAGCACCTTCTGCTCCCGCGAGATGGTCAGCGACGTGACCTTCGCGCCGCGCGAGGCCGCGCGGATGGACAGCTCGCCCCATCCGGTGCCGATCTCCAGCACCTCGCTGCCTTTGCGCACTCCGGCGTAGTCGAGCACGCTGTCGAGCTTGCGGTGCTGCGCCTGAGTGAGCGTGTCCCCGGGGCCGAAGAGCGCGGAGGAGTACATCATCGACTCGTCCAGGAACGCGCTGAACAAGTCGTTCGACAGGTCGTAGTGCCGGTGGATGTTCGACCGCGCGCCTTCGACGGTGTTCTCTTCCTCGGACGGCTGCATGCGCTCGGCGAACCGGCGGAACCGCTGCAGGAACGGCGGCACCAGCGTGGCCAGCCGTTCGGCGAACGGCGTGAGGACGCCCGCCAGGTCGTCCGCCGTCCAGTCGCCGACCAGGTACGCCTCGCCGAAGCCGATCTTCGCGTCGGCTCCGAGCCGGTGGAAGAACGCCGCGGGCCGGTGGATGCGCATCTCCGGCGCTTCCGGGCCGCCCGCGCCGAGCACCGTGCCGTCCGGCAACGTGACGCGCACGTCCAGCGATTTCACCGCGTGCCGGAACAGCGCCTCGGCCGCGCGCGCCCGCAACGGCGAGTGCGGCGGCGTGGCGAGACCGGGCCATCGGGATTCGTCGGGCACCGGCTGCGAGGCCGCTGAGACCACTGTCGGATCGACTCGTGACGTGGACAAGACACTCCCTCCGAACGGGCTTTCGAGCCCTTCCCCATGATATTCCCGCTTCGTCCCGACTGCCTTCGCGACCGGGCCGCGCCGTCGGATTACCCCGGGATGCGCAGCCGGTCGCCGGAAGGGCGGGACCAGGCCTGACGGAGAGTCTCGTCCGTCTCGCCCACTCCGATCCGGTCCAGTGTGAAAGCACACATCAGCCGGGTCCAGACCGCGGGACGGCGGAGCATCGAATGGCCTTCCCCGGCGATCTCGAACCGCGCCACCAGGTCGGTGACCTCGCGGGCGCGCGCGGCGAAGGCGTAGGACTCGGCGGGCGAGGTCATCCGGTCGCGGGTGCCGTGCGCGATCAGCACCGCGCGGCCCGCGACGGCGTCCACCGGCTCGCCCTGCGGCGTCCACGGGGCCATCGCGCACACCCCGGTCACCGCCGGATCGTCGGCGACGCGCAGCGCGACGCGGCCGCCCATGGAATGGCCGACGAGGACCACCGGGAGCCCGGGATGGTCGGCGCGGATTTGTTCCAGCGCCCAGCGCGCGTCCGGGATCGGGCTTTCCATCCGGTCGTTCCAGCCGTACAGCCGGTTCCGCATCAACCGGACTTCCAGGCCGTGCCGCCGTCCGGCCCGGTGCAGCGAACGGGCCAGCGGCACCATGCGCTGATACGCCAGCCGCCACGGCTGGACGACCGCGGCGCTGCGTTCGGCCCCGCCGTGCAATACGAGCGCCACCGCGCGGGTCTGCCCGGGGGCACGCCACACCCGCACGGCCGGATCCGTCCGACCGTCTTGCCGTTTCCCGTTCACCGGCACCCCCATTCCGATCAACTCCACGGTAATCCACCACGAAGCGTGTCCACCCGATAGATTCGGTGCCCGGACCCGCGAGGAAGGGCAGGTGTGGTGAGCGCCACGGATCTCGTGAAGAGCACTTCGGACCATCTTGCGGCGGCAGCGGAGGCCAATGCCGCGCAGGTGTCCGCCGCCGCGGACCTGCTGCTGGGGGTGATCCGGGCCGACGCGCTCGTCTTCACCGCGGGCGCCGGGCACTCGCTGGCCGCGGTCGCCGAGACGTTCTACCGCGCGGGCGGGCTCGCCTGCGTGTATCCGGTGTACCACCCGGAACTGCTGCCGCTGCACGGCGCGCAGCACAGCACGCGCACCGAGCGCCGTTCCGGGCTCGCCGAAGAGGTGCTGGCCGAACGCGCGCCGGGAGCCGACGACGTGCTGGTCGTGTTCTCCACGTCCGGCGTGAACCCGTACCCGGTCGAACTGGCCGCCGGTGCGCGCCGCCGGGGCGCCGCGGTGATCGCGGTGACGTCGCGGGCGTGCGTAGCCGCCGCGCCGCGCCGGTCTCCCACGACGCTGGTCGAGGAAGGCAGCGTGGTGCTGGATTCGCTGGTGATTCCCGGCGACGCCAGCTATCCGGCTTCCGCGCCGAGCACCGGGCCGCTGTCCACTGTGGTCAACGCGTTTCTGTGGAACCTGATCCTGGCCGAGGTTTACGACCGGGGCACTGCCGAGGGGCTCGACGTTCCGCTGTGGCGCAGCTCCAATGTGGAGGGTGGCGACGCGGCGAACGCGGCGCTGCTGGCCAAATACGAACCTCGGGTTCCCGCTCTGCGCTGACTCCGTTCGCCGGTGCCCCCGCAAGGGCGCACAAGGTACGTGAGGGGAACCCTGAGGGAATCAGATTCCCTCAGGGTTCCCCTCACGTACTGGAAGCCCCGCCGACAGCCCCGGCGAGACCCGGCCGGAGGAGACCGGGTCACCGCGCTGGGCGA